>JBDGSH010000118.1:0-5241 GCA_042217665.1 Candidatus Nanohaloarchaea archaeon | reverse complement strand
GTCGACTCACACTGCCACCTATACTTCGACCGCTTCAACGACGACAGAGAAGAAGTCATAAAACGCGCACAAGACAAGCTCGAATATGTAGTCAACGCCGGCAGCAACACAAAAACCAATAAACAAGTCTTAAAGCTGAAAAACCGGTACCCAGAGTTCATCAAAGCCAACCTTGGACTTCACCCGACACAGACCGACAGCTTCAACGAAATAGAAAAAATAAAACAGCAGATACGGAGAGAACAACCCGCAGCAGTAGGAGAGATCGGACTGGACCACTACCACGTCAAAGACGAAGAAAAACAAAGAGAACAGGAGAAAGCGTTCAGAGAACTGCTTCAGCTGGCGGAGGAACTGGAAAAACCAATCGTCGTCCACTCACGCCAGGCTGAACGCAGAGCATTCGAAATAATCAGAGAGTTCAACGTTCCAGAGGTGATGCTTCACTGCTTCAACGGCAGCATCGAACTAGCGGAAGAAGCAGTGAAAGAAAACATGAAGATCGGCGTTACCACACAGGTGCTTGACTCAAAACATGTTCAGAAGCTTGTAGAAAACTTAAGCGTTGAAGAGCTGTTGCTTGAAACGGACTCGCCGTTCCTGTACCCTGACGGCCGAAACGAGCCTGTAAAAGTTGTGGAGTCGGCGGAAAAGATCGCTGAACTGAAAAACGTTGAAAAGCAACGTGTTGTAGAAGCAACAACCCGGAACAGCCGCAGGATCTTCTGCCGGGACTGAGAGGATTGGTTCTTTATTTATTGGGTTCCAGAAAAGAAACATGGTTATCGGAAAGTTCAAAGACAAGGTTAACAGAGAGCCTAACGTAGCGGTTTTCGTCGACGGCCCCAACATCATCAGAAAACAGTTCGACCTCGACCTCGACGGCCTCAGAGAAAAAGTCGAAGAACTCGGACAGATCAAAGTCGGAAAAGTCTTCCTCAACCAGTACGCCTCCGACAAACTCATCGAAGCCATAGTCTCCCAAGGATTCAAAGCCGAACTCGGACTAGGCGGCGAAAAAGACAAAGAAAGCGACGTCGACGTCTACATGGCAACAACCGCAATGGAATCCGTCTACAACGACAAAATCGACAAAATAGTACTCGTAACAAGAGACGCAGACTTCCTACCCGTAATACAGAAAGCCAAAGAAAAAGGCAAAGACACAGTCGTCATCGGCAGCGAACCAGGCTTCTCAACCGCATTAAAGAACGCAGCAACACAAGTAATAACGCTGGACTAAAATGATCATAAGACCCGACCCGATAGGCGCACTGGACCTTCTAGTAGGAATAATGCTGTTATTCACGCCATCACCTCTACCCCTAACCTTCGCATACGCACACTCCGGATTCCTCATATTCAAAGGCGCAGGAACCATAATCGGCCCCTTCAAACTCAGATGGTTCGGAACACCGCTATTCGTGTTCGGAGGAGCCGCAGACATCCTCTCAGCAGCAATACTCTTCGTAGGACAACCACCAATACTCGCAGAATACAAAGCAGTGATCTCACTGGTTCTGGCAGCCAAAGGAGGTCTAACACTCGTAAGATTCCTGTAACGAGGCTACAAAAATGAAAAACGCAGCAGTTATGTGGAGCGGCGGAAAAGACAGCGCCTACGGCCTAGAAAAAGTTCTAAAACGCAACGATATAGAAGTTAAAAAACTGATTACAACCGTATCCCAAAAAAAAGACCGGATAACAATCCACGGCGTCAGAAACCAGCTAATAGAAAAACAGGCAGACAGACTGGGAATAAAACTCCAAAAAATCGAAGTACCGGAAAACTTAGACGAACAAGAATACAACCAACTAATCAAAAACAAGCTTCGACAGTTAAACCTCCAGAACATTGTCTATTCAGATATCTTTCTCGACGACGTCAGGGAGAAAAAAGAAACAAGACTGAAAGAGCTCGGACTCAACGGTATCTGGCCTCTCTGGGACGAAGACACCTCAAAACTCAGCAGAGAGATCCTGGAAACCGGTATCAAGGCCAGAGTCGTAGCTGTGGACGGAGACCGGTTAGAAAAACAGGCAACAGGAAGAGAGTACAACAAAAAATTTATCAGAGACTACAAAGATACGATCGATCCATGCGCAGAGGAAGGCCGGTTCCACACCTTTGTACACGACAGCCCAAGCTTTTCATCGCCGATAAAAATCAAAAACGGCGAAGTAGTTGAAAAAACAGCTAACGGAAAGAAATTCTATTTCCAGCAGTTGAAGTAGCATCCCTCAAGTACGCAGAGTCCTCAAAACCAAGCACATCAGCCAGAATAGCCTTGACCTCGTCAAAGCAGCCCTCAAAACTGTGATCAGCGCCTTGAACCAGTCGCATATCATAACAATCCTCTCCCTGAGATGACCAGGATTCAAAAATCGGTTTAAGCGGCTGCTTTGCCTCGCTGTTAACCGCACGCACCACAGTACATTTAGGATGATAATCCCTCTGCTCAAAACTTTCGCCGCCGACATTCTCAACCGCGGTAACAGGATCCAACAAAACCAGTCTATCCCAGGAATCAGGGCTTTCATAAACATTCCGAGCCAATGACAAACCACCCGCGCTGTGACCGACACCGACACTGTAATCTTCCAGATCAGGTATCTCAAAACTACCGCGAGAAGGACTACCGGTCCTAACCATCTTCACATCCTCTCCAGAATAACTCTCCAGATACTCATGAACCTCTCTATCAACCAGATGGGGTCCGCCGCTGCCGGTACAGTAAACCCAGTCGCTCACAAAAAACAGTGAAACAGAAACAGTTTTAACACAACACCCGAATCAGCGCTGACCGCTCAGACTCTGTTCAATCCTCTTCAACAACTCGATAATCTGCTGGTTCTGAGCCTTCAACTCCTCAAAATCACCGCGTTGATCCGAAACCGGCTCGCTTGAATAACCGGAGCCAGAACCTCCAGCACCTGATCTACCTCCGGAACCTCCAACACCGGCGTGCTCCAGTTTTCTCTCAGTAGAGCTCGAAAGCTGCGGCTTTGCCTCACCTTCCTGAGGACGACCGGCCTGAGCATTCGGAGAAGAATTTTGACGCGAACCTCTCTGAACCTGGCTTCCACGACCGCTTCGAGCCTGCCCAGGGCCCTGACCGCGTTTCCTGTTCTGACCGGAGTTACGGTTCTGCTGCCCTCTCTGACTCGAATTTTGACGGCGTTGCTGATTATCATTTAACTGAGGCCGGTTCTGGTTTCCTGGCTGAGAGCCTGGCCTCTGTTGAGAATTACCTGGTTGAGAGCCTTGAGAACTGTTTAACTGTGGAGAACCGGTTTGAGCATTCATGGAACCTTTATCGTTTCCCAAATCGGAGTCAAAAGAGTCGTCAAACTTTCCGGAGTCAAAGCTGTCGGAAGAAGAATCGCTGCCGTGACCCGGAATCGAGTTCTTAACCTTGTTCTCCACCTCGTCAAAAACTCCCATACCTACAATTTACCGGCTCCGGTTGAAAAGCCTTCCCCCTTTAACGAGTTTTTAAGTAAAAGCCTCCACCACTAATAAATGTGAGCTCAGACCCTGAATGCCGATTCGGCCACACATTCGAAGTCAACCAGTGGAAGGGCAGTGATGATGAAAGCGAAGCAAGAGACAAAATTAAGTCCGGAGAAATCACAAGCTACCAGGAGCTTCTTGAAGAAATAGGGCAGGGCGACGCCAAGGTCGGAAACCTGGTTCCCGTAATGGGCGACACGTTCAAAACCGTTAAATGCAAGTCAGGAACCCAGGGAACACCGTACACCTTCATACTGGCGGCAGCAGACGATTTCTCCACAGGCCTCGGCTGGGAAGTAAAAAAAACAATGGAACAGGTATTTGTCTCTCCAGAAAGCAACTTCAGCCAGGAAGTAGGTCAGAGAAGACAGCAGGCGCAGCAAAACATTAAATCAACGATGCAAAACCTGTCAGAAATGAAGAAACAGAAACAGATGCTGGAACACGACATCAGAAAACTGCGGAGTAGAGCGGAAGCCATAAGAGAAAGCGGAAACGACGAAGTACAGTTGAAAGCGGACTTCATCGAACTTGTGGACGGAGCAGGAGCCGGCGGTCAACAGGGCGGAGACGAAGCCGCACTCAAGTTCTACCGCGACAACAACATCTACCCCTCGATCGTCGCAGACTTCCAGGAAATGAGAGGGCTGGACGACCTGAAAGAACCTGAAGAATCTGAGTTCGATGACCCTCAGCTAAAAGACCTGCCGCAGAACGAGAAAGCCATTCTCAAAAAGAAGTACACGATGTACGAGAAATGGAAAGATCTCTACGGCAGCGAAGTCCAGCGAAAACTCAAAGAACTCAAAGAACAGCTGCACTCCACAGAACGAATAATACAGGAGACAAAAGAATGGCTGGAACCATATGCCCGCGACCTGGTGATGATGAACCAGAAAAGCCAGGGAGAGCTCGCAGAAGACCTCAACAGATACATGACGTTCAGAGGCTACTCCACACAGTTCAAACTTATCGACTTCGTCTGCTACAAGCCTCTAAAGAAAGAAGACAGAAACCTGGCGGAAACAGACAACCCAAAAGAAGCCACACACTACAAAGTCGTATACATATTCGCAGCACACGTCAACATTTCAGGCGGAGAACAACCCCAAAGCCCTGCAGAAGGCCCAACAGTCGCAAAAGTCCAATGGTACCCGGCGATCGTCTGCAAACACGTGTTTGACAACATCTTCCAGGAGAAGATCAACCGAAACCAGAACAGATTCGAACAACTGGTAGAAGACTACACAGGAGAAGGACTGGAAACAGAACAGGGCGAAGAATTCAGAGAGGAACGGGAAGAAGTCGGCTCCGTACGAGAGTTCCGCGAAAAAGTAAACCAGACACTGGAAGAAAACGGAGAATCAAAAGTAGAGGTAGAATTCTCATCACAGGTCAGAAGAATAGAAGACGGCTTCGAACCACCGGAAAGCATACAGGAAAAATACGACGAAGAAGTCATGAACGCAGTCAACCAGGTTCTAGAAACCTCCTACGGAGAAACAGAAGGAAACAAAGAACCGGAAGGCGTACAAAAACTTAATCCGTTGAAAGGCATCGACAGCAGCCTAAAACAGAAATGGGTGAAGCTGACAGGTCAGTACAACAAGTACGACCTGGACGACGTAGACAACGATCCGATCGACCAGCTAAAATACGAGGTCAAGTTCGACTACTACATTGACCACAAGAAAAACTTCGGCATGTTCACAATGAAGTAAGATGAA
>JBDGSH010000117.1:0-3364 GCA_042217665.1 Candidatus Nanohaloarchaea archaeon | reverse complement strand
GTTTCGTCCTCTACGTAGACCTGTGTGTCTTTTACTCCGCGGAGTTCGAAGTCGATGAGGTAGTCCTTTGCGACCGCGTCCGTTTCTGTTTCTACGTTGAATACTGCGGTTCCTGTCTGATTCGGTTCCAGGGTGCCGATGTACTGGCTGGAGGAATCGTAGCTGAAAGGCAGGTCTGAGGAGTCGAGGACCCTTATTCTTGTGGAGGAGGATTTCTCAGAGCCTGTGTTCTTTACTTTCACCCTGAGTTCGCCTTTGGCCCCGGTTTCCAGGTTGCTCTCTACCTCTACAACTTTGAACTGCGGTTTGCCAGCCAGATGAAAACTGAAGCCTGCTTCTTCTTTTATCCTGCTTGTTGTGTCGTCGCTGTCCGCTGAGTAGGAGATTGTGGCCGGGATATGGACCGATCCTTTCCTGGCGTTTTTCCCTACGTCGAACGTAAATTCTGCGGTCTTTACCTGGCCGGGAGCTATGTTGCCGAGTGCCTGGCGGGTTGAGAAGCTGCTGGTTGCCTGGAAAGTCTCCGGTAGCTCTATATTGATGACTGTGTTTTCCGCTGTCTTTTCTCCGTTGTTTACTACCTGGAGCGTCAGCTTGGCGTCTTCCGTGTCAGGTGTCAGCGTGGTGGGAGAGGTTTTCAGGTTGGCCAGGTTGAGTTCGATGTCCTGGCTCTGGACCTGTACGGGGACTTCATGTGTTATCGTGGTTTCTCCATGGAATGTCTTGAACTTCAGGCTGTTTAATCCGTCCGGCGCCTGTTCGGAGACCAGTACTTCTGTTGAGATCTGGTATTCCTGTCCTGGCATCATGTCTCCGAGGGAGTAGTTTGTTTTCCGGTCCGGCTTGATTTTGAAGGGGAATGAGTCGATTAACTGGAGTTTGATGTTTTCTGCTTCTGTGTTTCCTGTGTTTCTTACTTTGAAGGTTATTTCTGCGTCTTCCCCGGACTGTACAGGTGCCGGGTCCGTGTTGATAAGGGTTGCTTCGATGCTGGTTGTAGGTCTTTGAGTCTGGATTTGGGCTGCTGCTCCGCCTACGAGAAGCATCAGCGCTGTTAGAGCCGTGGTTGTTTTCGTGTTCATTGTTGTGGTTCACCTCTAGTACTGTTTTCGGGGAGTATTTTCCCAAGTGTAAAGTTCTGTGTTCCGTACGTGAAGTATCGGTCGTATATCACCAGTGAGGCTGGTATAACTGTGAAAGCAGCGACGTATGCCATTGTAGTGGTCAGTGTTAGCAGGGTTCCGAGGTCTGAGAGGAAGGTGATTTTTCCGATGTTGAGTGACAGGAAGCCGATGTTTGCCGCGATCAACCCGACTGTCATCGGTGTTGCTACGCCTTTGACTGTTTCTTCCAGGGCTTCCTCTATTTCTAGTTCTTCTCTTTCCTCTATGTACCGGGCGATGGGCTGTATACCGAAGTCTATCGCTACGCCGATTCCCATTGTCAGTGCGCCGGAGGTGGCAGGACTCATGTTTAATCCGAGGTAGCCGAAGATTCCGAAGCCGGTTGCGATACCGAAGATTAACGCCAGGAGCGAAGTACCGCCGTAGAACAGTGATCGGAAAAGGATTACAACTACCGCTATAACGCCGAGTATCGCGGCGAGGCCTGTCAGCTGCATGGTTTTCTGTGTCTGGTTCTGGAAGGCCTGGTCGATGTATGGCTGGCCGGTGTACGTGAACTTGAGGCCGGCGGGGCTGTCGTGGACCTTGACCGTTTGGCGGATCAGGTCGGCGATCTCCGTTTTCTCCTTTTCAGTTAGATCGTAGGTACTGATTTCTATCTTGGCCGCGGAGTAGTCGCCTGAGATATAGTTGCTCCACCGGGGCTTTCCAAGCCGGTTCAACGCTTTCCTGACCCCTGACTTGCTTGAAGGAATATCCCTGAACAGGCCGGACGGTCCTGAAACAGTTCTGATTTCGTCTATCTTCCTGAGGTCGTTGGACACAGAGCGGAAGAATCTCAGGGCTTCAGGGTCTCTCAGGTCGCGTATCTCCGATGAGTTGGCGTAATCCGGATCGGTTTCCACGAGTATAGTGTATGAGGTACCCGAGTTGGAGGCGAAATCCTGGCTTATCCTGTCGTACGCTGCCATAACAGGTATTGAATCCGGTAGTATGTCCTCCTGGCTCATCTCCTCCGTCTGAACCTTTGAAGCTCCGGCTGCCAGGACCATCGAAACCAGTAACGCCACGCCAAGCACTTTGACAGGGTGCTCCTCGATGGTTTCAGCGTATTTTTCCAGTAAAAAGCCTATTCTGCCGTTCATTCATGATCACCTTTCCATCTCTCGTATTTTACGATCAGTGCCGGAGTTAGGAGTAATGCGGCGAAAAGCGTAAGGCCCTCCCCTAATGCAAGGGTTAAGCCGAGATCCCGCATGAATGAGATCGACGCCAGTAAAAGCGCGAGGAATCCGACCAGGTCCGTCACCGAGGAGCCGAGAACTGCCCGACCTGTGTTCGGTACAGCCGTTTTCACGCCTTCCTCGACTCCCTGCTCTCCTATTTCCTCCACCAGTCTTTCAGCGATGAAGGATCCGTACTCAACGCCGAGCCCGAGCAGCATGGATCCTATTGCAACCGTGGCAAACGTTATAGGAATACCGAAGAGCCCCATGGCGCCGATCGCCCAGAGAAGACCGGTTAGGAGCGGTGCAAAGGTTGCAGTTCCGTAGACCGCGCCTCTGGCCGCCATCAACAGTATCCAGATCAGCAGGGACGCCACCGCGATTATAGAGACGGTGTCGGATACAAGGACGTCTGCCAGTACGTTTCTCATGACCGGAACGCCCGTTATCTGCACTTTGATGCCTGGATACTTCGGCGCCTGGTCAATATTTTCCTTGATCGTCCTAGTAGCTTCCCGGACGTTCTCCTCCGTCATCTCATTGCTGAGCTGGACGTACATCGTTGTCGCAGTGTAGTCGCGGTTCGTGAAGCTGGCCTCCGACTTCTGCAGAACCTTTTTAACCTGCTTCCTGGAGTCTGGTGTCCGGTTGAAGAGCGAGGCCATCGAGTTTACAGAGCTGATAGACGGCTCCCCCTCCAGTTCACCTTCCAGGAAGTTCAGTGTATGGATCATCCTTGGATCCCGGACGTCAGTAACGTAGCTTTCCTCAAGTTTTTCCCTGTTGGTCTCGAAAAGTACAATTATCGAGTTGGAGGCTCCGAAGTTTGCTTCAACCTTCTCCTGCGCCCTTATGGCCGGTATATCATCCGGAAGGGTTTCCTGAAAGTTTGTCTGCAGTTGAACCTGTGGAAGGCCGGTAGCCAGGAGAGCTGTCAGCAGAACGCAGAAAACCACGATCTTATCAGTATGCTCAAGGTGCGCCCTCGCCAGGAGTTCAAGCGGTGACTGCATC
>JBDGSH010000116.1:0-23360 GCA_042217665.1 Candidatus Nanohaloarchaea archaeon | reverse complement strand
CTTAGCCTCGATGAGTTCAATAAGAAGTGGGAGGAAACTAGAGGTTGGGAAATAGAGGACGGCAAAAAGGAAATACTGAACCACAGAGACGGCCCGCTATGGGTGGTTGCCGGGCCAGGGACAGGAAAAACAGAGGCTCTGATAATAAAAACACTACGTCTACTTTTGGTAGATGGTGTCAGACCAGAGTCGATATTTCTTACCACGTTTACTGAAAAAGGAGCTGAGGAGCTTGAGGATAGAATAGCTGATGCTCTCTCTGACTTTGGATACGCGGATGAAATAGATAGCTCAAACATACGCACAGGGACGCTACACAGTCTGTGTAACGACATAATGAGAGAGTTCCGTTATCCGGATTACATAGACCTAGGACAGATGGACGAGGATGACCAGAAGTTCTTCATAAGAAAGGAATCCGAGATGGTTGACTGGATAAAACAAGACCACGTATATTCCAATCTCGGTGCACTAGGAGGGTTCCGGTTCCATGGAACTTACGAACCTAACAAATGGATGGCTACGAATCTCTCTCTTGAACTCCTGAATAGAACCCGACAGTACCTTGTTACTGAAGATGACCTTAGCGAAGCCGAGGAACAACATTTTAGGGAACTCGGGGAACAGGTGTCTGAGTACAGAGGTCTCCTTCAGGAGAAAAAGAAGACAGATTTCGCAGAAATACAGAATCACTTCCTCGACTTTCTGGATACAAACTTCGCAGACCCGTTCATTCAGGGTAATGAGGAGACAGATCAGCCACCGCTAAAGTATGTATTGGTGGACGAATACCAAGACACGAATCCACTACAAGAGGCTATCTACTTCAAACTCGCGGATGCGTGTAACCAAAATATAACCGTAGTGGGAGACGACGATCAAGCGTTGTATAGATTCAGAGGCGGGTCTGTGGAGTGTATGGTGAGGTTTGGCGATAAGTGTATAGAGAAATGGGGGGTAGAGCCGGATAGGGTGCAACTTAAGAAAAACTACCGCTCTCATAAGGATATCGTGGACTGGGTAAACCGATATATCTCCAAACATCCCCGAATCGATTCGGAAGATAGGGCGGGAGAGAAGGAGGATTTGATACCTCATGCAGATGTCGATGGAGACTATCCTGCTGTGAGTGCTATATTTGGGAAAGACAGAGAAACCTCCGCCGAGATGATGGCAGAGATGGCTAAGCAGATGAAGAGGGACGGAGTGGTGGAGGACTACAGTCAGATGGCTCTTCTCCTGAGGAGTGCTAGGGAATCACCCAGAAACGCAGAGAAGTTTGTTAATGCTTTGGAAGACAGGGGTATACCGGTATACAACCCTCGTAATAAAGCTCTAACTGAACAGGAAGAGGTACAGCTAGCGCTAGGCTGCCTAATAAAGTTGCTTGACTACGATGGTGCTGTGAGGGAAGACGTAAATGGGAATTTCAAAGACGATGTGGAGGATTGGATTGGGGAGTGCGATGCTCTCCTATCGACTGAGGTAGGTGAAGAGTTAGACGACTACCTTATTAAGTCATGGGCTAAGATGGATGAGGCTGAATCTGAGGAGAAGGTGGGTGACCTTATGGAGGTATTCTATCGGATACTATCCCATGAGCCGTTTAGTTCATGGAAGGAAGAAAAGCCGAACAGGAGTAAGAGAATAGCGAGAGTGACAAGTCTGCTTGAAGCTTATTCAAACGTATATTCTGGTGGACTCTATACTACTTCTTCTCCTGACGAAACGAGGAAACTGTCTTACGGATGGCTCATGGGATTCTACTACAACTTCGTACAGTATGTAGCTCGGTCTGGATTCGATGAGCCTGAGGATCCGTACGACCAAGTGCCGGAGGGATTCCTACAGGTAATGACAGTCCATCAGTCGAAAGGGCTTGAGTTTCCGATAGTCTTCGCTGGTGACATAGACAAGAGGGACGACCCGGACGGTACCCACTACTTAGAGGATAAGTTAAGCAAATACTCCGAAAACATCTCGTATGATTCCACAAAAAGAGAGCGAGCAGACCACGACAACATACGTAGATTCTATGTGCAGTACTCCCGTGCCCAAAATTCCCTAGTTCTCGTTGGTTCGGCTACCGACTACGAGGAGATAGCACTCGGTTCAGACAGATTCGGACATCCAATAGGCCCCGAATGGTTCGAGGAAAGAGATACTCTCATACAGAGTAGAAGCGACCTTGGGGAATTCAACAAGATGGATGTAGGAAGTTCGGAAGGAGAAGGAGTGCGACGGCGTTATAGCGTGACCGGTGATATACTCTCCTACCGACGGTGTGCCCGACAGTACGGATACTTTACACAAAGAGATTACTCGCCAGCAGGAGAGGCACAGATCTTCTTCGGTCAGGTGGTTCACAGAACGCTGGACAGAGCTCATCAGCAGTACAAAGGGAAGATAGAGAACAAGCCACCTGGAATACCCGATGAGGACGATATAGAGGAATACTTTGACCAAGTCAGTGAGTCCCTGAAAGCTCAAGGTGCCTATCCAAGGAGCCAGAAAGCCGAAGAAAAAGCACTAGAATACGTGAAAGAGTTCAACAGGGAGAAGGCGGAGGAACTGTACCCGCAGGTCAAAGACACAGAACACCGGCTACAGACACAGACTGACGACTTCGTGATGGAAGGTACCGTTGATGTTCTTGTTCGTCCCGAAGATGATGACGGTGACCCATCTGACTGGGAGATATGGGACTACAAGGCGACTTCTATACCTGAAGACCACAAGGCTGACCTAGATAACTACATATACCAGATGCGCGTGTATGCTGGGTTATTTAAACAAAAAAACGGTAAACTACCCTCAAGAGCTGTACTATACTTCATGGGGGAAGATGACCCGGACAGAGCAGAATACAAGATAGACTTTGACCGAAAAAGCATCAAAGATGCCATGCGAATATTCGAAAGTACCGTGTCCGAGATAGAAGACCACCAAGAGAAGGAGGAATGGCCTGCTCCGAGTGATGAAGAGAAACCGAGTGACGAAACCTGTTCAGCGTGCGACCTGAGATGGGACTGCCCTGCTGTGGAAGGAGAATATCCGCTCCGTACCCCCTAGTCTAAGTCAGAGACCTCTGGTTTTATTTTCCATCTGTCTTTCAACCACTCATCCACAGATACAGTATACCAAGTTGTTCTGTTAGCGTCTAACTTTTCCCTCGGATTCTGTATGATATATATAGGCGTTTTTTCCTCTCCCTCAACATCAGGCACTATGTACAGCCAGAACTCATCACCGTGCTTTTCTGCTTCTGTCCATTCATTTTTTGTTAGTGACACGGTTCCCTGTCCAGAAAACCCTTTTACCTCTATCTTCCTCAGGCTACCATCCCTCTCCGACATCACATCATATCCCCTACCTTCTGAAGAAACATCTTGAACTTTATTAGCACCGTTCTCTTTTTCGTATTCAATCACACGCACCATTGCTTCTTCTTCAGTAATAGCCCTCAACTCTTGTGTTGATGGAGTATCGTCTCTCTCATCTCTCCAACCATTGTCGATATCATCAGTCTTGTCAGTATCATCGGTTTCATCTTGTTCTTCTCGGTCATCAGTTTCGTTACTCTCAAAACCTGTTGCCCCTTCAGGGGATGCCCACTCCAGTATCCTCTTCGTCTTTGAATTGCTCAGTTCGCGAGATAGTGTAGGTTTACCCTCTCTTCTTATTTCTTCTTTACTCGTTAAGCCCAGTTCATGCACTATGTCCTCAACAGAAGAATTTCCTATACCGTCGACGCTCTTCAAGTCTTTCTCAAGAGATTCTATTCTGTCTATTACATCTTTACCTTTTGAGGGAGAAACCCGCTTAACATCATCAGAACCGGAGTACTCATCTTTAACCAACTCTTCGTACGCGGGATACTCACTAATATCACTAAGATACTTATAATCGTACTCTTCATCGTACTCGACTACCACTCCGTCTAGGCCGTGTAACTCAGCCGCATATTTTATTTCCTCTATACGTTCTAAGTCTTCATCCGGAGTGTGTTGATATACTACCTGCTCAATTTCCTCGTCTAAGTTGTCTGGAGTCATACCCATGGACACATCTTCCGGAATCTGAATTATCTCTATCTTGCCGTCGTTCTCCGGATACTCCGAATCTTTGGAATACCTCCGCGGAATTGCTGGAGGAATCTTCTCCGCATGGGCTTCAAAGTATTTTGAAACAAGGTGGCTCAGCACCTCGTGAATCTTTCTCATAGGCGGGTCGAGACTTATATCGCTCTTGGTACTATTCCAAGGGAGGTCTGTGGAGTCACCCTCCGTGCTTAACTCCACTATAAGCTTGAATCTCTTTTTATCCCAATTCCAGTTTCCTATCTTGTCTTCCGTGTAGCCACCTACTGTGCCCTTATTGCTGCCTACAACCAGCCTATCTTGGCAATATATGTCTGTCCCAGAGTCCTCATCAGACAGTTCAGTCATAAGACCTACTGTTACAGACATCTGTATCGGATTATCTGGGTCAGAGAATGAGCATCTAACATCCTCTTCGGATATCTCTATACCTTCGTACCTTCGAGGATGAAGTCCATCAATCGGAATATATGACCAGTCTACTGACTCCTCATTTTCTAACGATACTCCATTCACTATTATATTCAACTCCCCACTCTGGTCTCTCGCTTCGTTATTCAAAAAACGGGTGTAGGTTTTAGAGATGTCCCGTTTCAGTTCCTCTATTAATCCCTCGTCCCATATTCGGTTCCGGGACTCTATTTCTATTTCGGTAACCCCTTTTGGTATATCAAAACTCTGCCATTCTGCCACCCACTCATCATGCCGGAACCATTCGCGGTCTATCGTGTAACCGTATCCCTCTTCCCCATTCTTGTTGCTCTTTATAGTAGCCTTCTGAAAATCACCTACGTCTTCATCATAATCAGCCAACTTGGGAATAGCCCTCTTAGCACCTAAGGAGAAACCCCCAATAGACCACTTGGATATCTCCTCTGCGTTTTCACCCGGAGCTATTACAGAGTTTATATCATCCCTACTTATCCCGCCGGTATTATCGCGTATGATTGTCTTACCGTCATCACACTCTATTTCGATTTTAACATCATCACTACGGGAAGTTCTCCTAGTCCAGTTGTCGATGGAGTTGTCAATGAGTTCCTTTACCGCCTCAATATAGTTCAGGTCACGAGAAATTCCTAGGAAAAGATCCTTATTCGGGTTTAAATCGACCTTCATCTCAGACATAGTTCGTAAGTACCAGCGAAAACTAATAAAGATTTCTCAGGGGTACCGAAGATATACTCAAGTATCTATCTCAATCGCAAGAGATGTCGCCAGTTTCGTCACGTTCTTTAGTTCCTCTAACGACTCAGTAGAAACCTCGTTTAGGTATATCTTTTCGGATTCGGAGAACCTCTTAAGGACTTCTAACGAATCTTGACTTAAGCCATGTTTCTGTTTGAAGTCTTCCCATCCATGCTTGCCCTCATTCTCCTTCCAGTTCTGCTCCAACCTCCCCCACCTGTCAGCGAGCATCTCGGGATCTTCGCTAGTATCCCAGATATCCTCAAAGAAGTCCTCCATCCTTCTCAGAATATTTTTGAATTCTGAGTCGACCCCCTCGGTAATAGAGTTTAGCTCTTTCGCGGTCTCTATTTTATCCTTCCAGTATCTCTGTATATTTTGTATGTCGTTCTCAATTTCCTCATTGACCTCTTCCAAGTTTTCAATCGCGTCCTCTGCGTCTTTTTCTATATCTCTGAGGTTTCTGTTCTCAGCTGCTTTTACAAGTTCGTCCTCCGATATACTGACCACTTCATCGGCTTTTTGCACGGCGTCATCGAGGGAAACTGGTCTATCGCCATCAAACACCTCGACGAATACATGAGCGTAGTGTCTTGCCTCAACAATTTCGTCCTCAAGAGTGGATAAGGTATAATACAGGTCTTCTAATTCGCCCCTGGACTCGACGACTCTGTTCTCAATATCCTCAATTCGGCTGACGTGGTCAGCACGTTTTTCTATCTTATCTACTCTCCTTTCAAGTTCCGTACTCATTTTTATACCTCCTCAATTTCGTTTCTTATGTCATCGCACTTTTCTACAACATTAGTAAATTCCTGCTCTTCTCTGAGCTGTTCCCTAAAGTCATCATCCCCCTCAACCTCTACATCCTCTAATTCATTTATTATTTCAACAAGTGTTGAATACACCTGCCAAGCGGAGTTATTCTCCTTGTTTTTTTGATAATCGTGAAGTAACGAGATTATCTCTATGGCACTATCCGCCTCCACGTTGTCGAACTCGTCTAGGATGTCCTTGAACTCCCCCAGTTCTATTTCAGATTGTTCGTCCTCAAGGGCTTCCTTTGTTTCACCCCACTCTTCTCTTTTGGTAACTCCAAGGGTACTCATGTAATCTTCCAAATTGTCAAATATTTCAATCAGCCTTGACTCGGTATGCTGTATGTTGTACATAGACCGAAGGGGAGATATCTCCGATTCAATATCGCTAAGGTCTATTTCTTCCTCCATCCTAGAGATTTCCTCGGAATACTCAGAGAACTTACGTAGAATTCTTTTTACCTCTACTGAAGCGTTTGTGCGTGTTGTTCCCACACGGTAGCCTACCCTGAGATTGTTCGGTTCTATATCCGCCATGGAATAGAGGTATTCGTCTCTGTTTGATTTGACAGAATCAACTGCCTGCTCTAACCGCCCATGGTCAACAACGTTGTCTTTCAAGAGGAAGAAACCTTTTGCTAACTCCTGTATATCCTTCGATATATCACCAATCTCCTTACCAGCCTCTTCAAACCCAACCGGGAGATTCAAAGGAAGATCGGAGTTACGGCTAAGTGGAGAGGTATCATGCATCCTATACTCTTCGAATACAAGTCTATCGGAAACTTCTGTTTCGCCGCGGGCTATATTGAGGAGTATGAAGTTACCCAGAACCAGGAACTCCTCTATACTCATCTCTTCAGGAAGTACTTCCTCTATGTCCTCCCTCATCTCCAGCCTGAACTCGGCTACCTTATTTTCCGACCATCCACGGAGTAGGTCGAAATTAGCGTCATCGTCATATGTATCGTAGTACCCATAATAGAGCATTTCTCCATATACTTCTCTGTGTTCTAGGTCATGTGGTATCGAGATACCTTTTCTCCTGCTTTCGTCAATTCCCTGTATTTGGAGAGGTAAATCGCTTCCAGACGAGTAGTATATCGCTTGAGTACCATCCGTAGTAGCGTTCTCGTTTCCGAGTCTCGTGGGATCGTGGAATCGGTTTATTGTATTGCGTATACCTTCACGGAATACCCCGTCACTGGGATATTCAGACCCTGACTTTAACCAACTCTGGAACTCTTGATAATCTTCTGAGTCTATTGATCTGGTCTCCCTCTCATCCTCTCCGCTATCCTCCTCGTCCTCTTTATCGGAGACTTTTTTTTCGGAACCTTCATCGTCTTTTTCAGCTTTGGTATCCCCTGGAGTATGTTCATCAGGAGTGGTCGGAGGTTCGGGATGTTCAGAAACTCCTGGTTCAGCTCCCACCAAATCCACCTGTACGCCGGTTGATAATGGGTCTAATTCAAGATATGCTATACCCCCATCTATTTCAATATTGGAGTCATCTACGCCGAAAGCATCAAACAACTCCTCGTTTAACCAGATGTTATCGGAATGCTCCCGACCATACCATGTTGATAGGTCTTGGCATTCTTCTGAATATTTCTCAATCCGAACCAAACTGGGCCTAGACTTAACGTAGGAGTTAGTCTGAATAGACTGATACGGGGGTCTATCGGACTTGAGACAGTTGGAGATTACTTGTACGAGTAGAACGCGCGGTGTCTGTTGTTTGTTACCGTCTTGAACGAGGTTCTCATACACGTACTGAATAAACGGTATATTGAACGGATATATACCGTCAAACGCCTCCTCGTCGACATCAACGTTGACCTCCGAGTCTTGTTTTATCGCTTCCAAGTACTGACGGACTAATGCCACAGGAGCACTCTCGTCACGCAAAAAGTATGCCTGACCGTTTTCGTCAGTCATACTGAGGTAGCCTTGTGTCCGTTGCTTCATGTACGTCAACGAATCCTCGCTAGTGGAGAAAAAGTCGTCCACGTTCTCCTTCTCCCATCCTACTGTCCAACCTAACACTATGTCGTAGTTACTCGCAGAGAGGTCAAAGATGTGATCGATTAGGTCGTCCTTTAGTACATTAAATGCCACCAAGTCTTCGCATATGAGTACCGGGCGTTTCCCCTCTTCTTTGTATTGCTCTGATATCTTCTTCAACTCTTTTTTGAAATCACCTATTCCTATATTCTTTATAAGTAAATTATTGATAGCCTGTCTTATTTCCGAGTAATACTCCCTGCCGTACTGGGCATCATCGAAACTCATCAAGCATATCCTACCGAAATCATCTTCAGAGAGTAGTTGCAACCGTTGTTCCTTCTCCTCCGATTTCACAGACCGTTGATACTGCTGAATGTTCTTAATGAGAATATCTCTCAAATCGGTCTTTTCGTCATGAGGTTCCGTGAATTTCTCAAGTTCAAACCCGCTGAGAGAATCCTTCCCGGAATGGAACGCATTGAGTCCTTGAATAATGAAGTCGGCTACCTTTTCTGGATTCAAATCTGTTATTTCGCTAACTTTGTCATACTCCTTGTCGATATGTTTGTGGAGTTCTTCGAGTATTTCTTCTAACTTAGTGTGTCCTCGTGAGATGTGTATAGCAACATGGGTATCGTCGTAACCGGATTCGTCACCATATCCGTTTATTTCATAATCAAGCCATTGGCACAGGTGACTCTTCCCGCTTCCTACTTCTCCCCTAATTATGAATATCCGGTTGTCGTCGTCTAACTTCGAATCAAGGACAGCATCCCGAAACGTCTCCTGATCTACCATGTCGTCCTGAAGATCTACCGGCTGTAATATCTCCGCTTTTATTTTATCTATTGATATATGTGTCTTCTTGAATACCTCAGGCGTTTTCTGGTTTGATTCTGGCTTAATATACTTATCTACTATTTCGGGATTCCAATTACGTTCCATGTGCGTCATTACTGTAACCTCCTTGTAGTTCTGTCAAGAGGATAATAATACGCTGGCTCATCAGGTTTAGCGTTAATTCTGAACTCGGCAGGTTCCTCGGTGTTGTCAATACTGTACGGAAGTTCGATAGTATCTGTTCTATCCGTCATAGATACTATTTCTATAACGTCGTCCTTAACCATGCTAGATAAAACGTCAGCCACACCCACATGTACATAAGGCGTTCCAGTCCTACTGGAGAAGACAGGGAAGAACTCTTCGTCTATCCATTCCAACGCTCCTCTCAGGTCATCTCCGCTCAACTCCTCATCCTTGTTTTCTTTCTTATACTCTGACAATAGTTCGTAGAGTAATGCACGGGATGGCGAGGTGAAGATTTCATCACCATCATATGAAACAGCTCCTATTGGGTCAAGCAAATTTGCCCACATTCTAATTTTCTCGGGTCTCCATTTGAGGTCATATTCCGTTTTTCTGTCAACTATCTTGAGAAGTTCTCCCTCAGAAACAGTACGTGATCCGCTTCTCTCATCCTGATCATCAATAGACATTAGCACTTCATGAATCTCAGCTAAGTGGTACTGTCTGCCCGTCTGTCTACGTATATGATAAAGAAGCCTGGCTTCAAAAGATAGCTCAGGATATATATCTGTATTAATGGTATTAACGACATCCTGAACAGATATCTCTATCATATCTAAGGTACGTAAGAACTTCATACAGTTATTGATATGATCGGTTTCATAGGTTTCTGTTTCCGGATTTGGCTTCCCATGTCGCTTTTCTAACTCTAAAACTGGCGTGTTCTCGGATATATCATTATATACCGACTTAAGTTCAGCACCTCTGACTGTACCATATCCGGTAAGCAATGCTTCGTCTTTATCGTCTGCCTCTTTGTATTCAGTCATTGTTATGTTAATAGGGGTTTCCTTTCTGTCTATTTTCTATTTTCTTCGTACTGTATTCGCAATCCGATAGTAGAGATTCTATTCTTGAAACTACTCTATCAAGGCTGTTCTCCGTCCATGGTGAGAGTAGTTCGGCTAATTCAGTTTCACTCGGTTTCTCAATATCAACGTTAAGCAGTCTCTTTGGGATAGTCCACACGGGACTATCCGTTGGAGCACGCTCGAAATTAAATATAGCTTGTAAGCTATTGGAGGGGGCACCTTTCCTCTTATGATACTCGGATATCTTATGATAAAGTATATTCTTTGTTTCTGATATAGATATATCTGAATCTAAGTGTTGTGTAACGTATTGTTGCACCAACTGAGTATATTCAATTGGCATGTTTGGCGTGAACTCGTCAACTACTGACTTATTCTTGGTATATTCCGGGGTAAAGGGTGCATTGGTATCAGTGACTATTATATAAGAATCATCTTGAGAACGTCTCTGTAACAACTTGCGGAGAAGGTGTTGCTCGTTCTCATTAATAATTGAATCCTGACTAGCTATATGGGCTATTGGATATCCAAGACACTCTATTTCAGCATCTTCTGAAGGTATGTGTTCGTAATCCAGTAGCTTAGCTTTCCCGTATCCTTTCGTATAAATGAAGTTTTCATAGCCATATTCGTACAATAAAGGTATAGTTCTGAGTTCACTACCAGTATCGACAGCATTATCTGATAAAATAACTAGTGAAGGTGTTTGAGAAGAAGGTTCTAACATCCTTTGATAGTAGGGAATAGTTCCAAGGTATTAAAACTACGGTGGCACGCCAAGATCTACTATTCTTCCACTATTGATGTTTTTGATCAAATCTCGCAGCAATATATACTAAAGGAGTGTCAAGAAGAGCAATAATTAACTTAGCTATATACTGACCGATTATAATACCTAGTAGGGCGTCTGAGGAAACTAGAATCCCTGTACTCAGTATAGATGGGACAACCGTAAACGCAACAACTGTAAATATAACTGTATCAATCATTTGGCTTGCCGCAGTAGATCCTATATTACGGAGCCATAGATACTTTTCACTTGTAAGCTCTCGAAGCCGATGAAAGACGATAACATCCCAATTCTGACTTATTATATAAGCCAGAAGGCTAGCTATTACTATATTAGTGCCAGAGCTAAGTATATCTGCAAATTTACCTAGATCTATACTTGATTGAGCTGCAGGAGAGAAGATAGTTGCCCAAACGAGAATAAGCATAACGAAATTCATGAAGAAGCCTATATTCACCACTTTCTGTGCGTACTTCTTGCCGTACATTTCGGATATGCAGTCGGTAGCAAAAAATGTACCAGCATAAGCTAAAGTTCCGCCTGGCATAGAAATTGTGAAACCAAGGAAACTGAATGCGAGTATTTTGGACGATATCATCTGAGAAGTAATTAACGCAGTTATGAAAAGGGAAATTAATCCAATGTGGGTGATATCATTCCTTGACTCGTCAGTAAGTTTTGGCATACTAAAATAGATAAAATCCATGTTAGATAAGTATTATTATAATAATATCATGCGAATACTAATTATTTGGAAAGGGCTATTGAATTTTTCAAATCAGTTATTCACGTAGTGAGTAGCCATAAAGACCGACAATAGTTCACATATCTACTAGTTAAATATTGCAATATGTAGCAAGCTTGCAATTACACGCAAGTGTTAAGTGTCATCAGTTGCAATATAATGCAAGAAGCACAAAGATGGGCTCAGAAACACTGAGAGTGAACATCTACTCTGTGCTTCTTGGAAAAGTGAGAAACTATGACATCAGGAAGGCCGGCAAAAAAAGAAGACCTGATCGAAGAACTGCAGAGGTTAGCTGATATGTTAGGCCATATACCCCGTGTGGAGGAGCTTCAGGAATATGGCCAATACTCCTACTCGGCTTACAGATCCCACTTTGGCTCTTGGAGCAGTGCTCTAGCTGCTGCTGGTGTTACCGAGTCAACGAGTAGGACAACTATCGAAGAGTCAGAAGAAGAAGTAGTCATTGAGATTAGGGTCAAGCTGGAATAGAGCTACAGGTTATTTCTTCCATTCGCTCATCTGTAGTAATGAATACCCTCCGTTATTTTAGCTATACATATCTATTCAGTCTGAGGATTCCATTCCCCAATTTTCGCTAGGTATTCGGAAATGCACATGAGCGATTCTGTAAATTTAAAACCGATAGCAACTGTCCTCCCGTAGCTCTCTTTCTTCTTTTGACTCCGCATCTTCGGGACCTACATGTAGATGGATTTCTGATCGATCCCAAACTAAAAATACCCTGAATGTACTGTAGACTTCAAATCCATCAAGATCAACCTCCGCCCTTGCCGTGCCCCGGTTGATATCATCGTTAGTGAATACAAGATTTCCTTTTTCGCTCCTACTAAGTCTAAAAGCGGCTCTTCCTGATCTAGAATGTAAATTAAGAATGCGAACAAAGGACTGATCACTAAATAAATTTCCAGAACTCATTCTGAAATCTATAGTCCCTTCTTCTTGGTCTAGTTGCTTTTTTATCTTACTAAGCTGGTTTTGGGTTATAGAGCCCTGAACATTGTCTTCCACTATCTCAGAAGGCTGAGCAAGCGTTGATGGGTCTGACTCTTCCCCATACTCATGGAGATCTTCGATTTCAATATTTGTATCAATATAGTCGCCTCCTGAACCCCCTGATCCTAAAATTCCTCCACCTCCCCCACCACCTGCTCCACCAGAAGCTGTGTTATCTTTCTCTTCACTCATAATTCCTCCACCTGCACCGCCTCCGCCCCCAAATATACTTTTTCCAGCAGCAGAAGAAACTAATTTTCTACTAGATGATATTCCAAATGTTAAGCTTGTTGCACCTATCATAACACTAAGAATTGAAATGTAATTCCAACTAGTAAGAAAAGAAAGAGGCAAAGATATGATAAGTGGGAAAACCAGTGCTAAGATTGCTTTAATGTATTCCTTCATTATTCTAGATACTTCACCTAAGACTTGGATTTAAATCCCCCTCATATTTTACATGCATTACTATAAAATATCATTCTAAGAGTATAAAAGCAGGTGTCAATAGAAAGGAACTGAGGTTAATAGAGAGCTTATTCTTCGAAAATTCCCCTTTCTTTAGAATAAGGAGGTTAGCTACAGATATAATAGACGTAGAAACCAGTCCTCACAGACCACATCTCTAAGCTTTTCGAATATTTCTGGATGGTCTTCTTTTAGGACTTCTACACCCTCTTTAATCTCCTCCCCCTTGGCGTGCCACTGACTCTACTTTATATCTTAGTTAGAGTGTGAAAATGTTCTCCAGAGCGGGGGGTGGTGAGTCGGATCAGATGACTCAGCTTAACAACAAATACGAATCACACACCCGATTTGGGGAAGAATTATCAACCACTATTTAGCTATCGTCACACACAACTTCCTTAAGCTCTTCGAGAAGATCGGGGTGATGATTTTCTAAAATTTCGATGTCCTCAGGCAGTTCTTCTTTGATCCGTCGCCGTGTTCTGCTTATAGCTTCGTACCTCCTCTGTTCCTTGTAGTCACCCTGTTCTCCAATTCGCTTTCTCTCCTTGTCAGTTAGTAATGCTCGTGATCTCGTCATACGATTCTCCATGAGTTTTAACCACTTAAAATATTGCAACAGGAGAGGGGTTGTAAATATAAGCAAGTATTAACTGTCGGTAGTTGCAATATATAGCAAGAAAGACCATATGAATTCAGAAAAACAAGACCGTCCTACACCGACTAAATTTAACAGAGTTCCTACGAACACCGACCCAGATGATTCAGTATCGAACGCCGCCATATATGCAAGAACGTCATCCAGCAAACCGGAGTTTCACTATTCTATCGATGAACAGGTATCACGCTGTTGGGATCACTGTAAACAGCAAGGATGGGACGTGGTGTTTGTCTTCACTGATGAAGCAGAGTCAGGGAAGAACACAGACCGTCCTGGCTTCCAAGACATGCTTGAGAAGGCAAGGAAGGGGTGTTTCGATGTCGTTGTGTTCTGGAAGCTAGATCGTTTCTGTCGCTCCCTGACTGATCTAGTGAAGACTGAAGAGAAGTTTGACGAATATGATGTTGCACTTCAGAGTGTAACTGAATACATCGACACTGCTTCTCCGGTGGGAAGATTCAACTTCAGAAACTTAGCATCGGCAGCAGAACTTGAAAGTGATCTTACATCGCAACGTGTACAGATTGGGGTGCACGGAATGGCGAAAGAACACAGGTGGCCAAATAGTCAGCCTCCACTAGGATACGATCTTGCGGAAGACCAGACTTTGAAGACAAATGACGAGGAGGCGAGTTTAGTAAGTCAAATTTTCCAGATGTACTTGGAGTATCGTTCGATGCCGAAAGTAGCTCATGAACTCAATAACAGAGGTAAGACAACGAAAGATGGGGAAGACTGGAGTCGCTGGTCGGTCAGGAAGATATTAGCCAACGAAATCTACCGTGGAAAGTATCAGCTTGGTGATTACGAAGATCACGTTGAGGAATACCGAATTATAGACGACGAACTCTTTGAGGACGTAACACAGACTCGGTACCGTTTCAAGCACGAGAAAGGCGAGATGGACGAGGATCGTAAAGAGTCGAAGGCTAACAAAATTCTCGGTGAATTCAAATCAGCGAAGGAGGAAAGGAATGACTGAGACGTCAACAGAAATTGAAGAATGTCCAGCCTGTAATAGCAACAGTATAATCTACTGGGAATCGCTAGATGCCTGGGTCTGCGATGATTGTTCCTATGTTATAGATGAGGGAAATGAACTAGAGTCTAAAACTCCGGATCTATCAGCTGATTCAAATGAGGAGAAGACTAAGAACTTAAACTGGGAAGAGTCCATTTCGGTGAAAGATAAGTCAGAAGCAAACCTAGTTGAAGTAGTATCTCAAGTTGAAGAGGTGGCTGATGATCTTTCTTTGTCTAATGAATTATCCATCCGTGCAGTAGAGATAGTTGTCGAGGCTTGGAAGACAAACTTCATGCATGGACGTACGATGCCAGATACTGTTGGAGCATCAATTTATGCTGCTAGCCGTGAGTTTCAGCAAAGTATTCCACCTGCTATCATCGTAGATAGAATTGAATCAGATAAAGCATCGGTAAAAAAGACTTATCGCCATCTGAAATCAGATCAAGAACTAGATATTGATCCACCGAGTCCGAAGGAGTTCGTTAACCGCATCTGCAAAGAACTCAATTTACCACAGAGAATAGAAAAAACGTCTGTGGATATACTTGATAAACATCATCCAAGGGGAAATCCAATTGGAATTGCGGGGGCTGGCATCTACAAAGCTGCCAATAATGAAGAGGAGGAAATAACATTACGAGAAGTTGCTGAAGTGACTGGCCTCACGAAAGAAACCATTTGGCGTCATACATCTGAAATTGGGAGTGAGTGAGTTCATTATATCTTCTAATTGAAGTTCTCAATTTCTGACTGGCTAGACTGGTCATCTTCTTCGTCATCTTCTTCATCATTATCTTCTTCATTGTCTTTATTTTTGACTTTATCAGCACCTCCTCCGTTATCGTCATCAAAGAATTGGATTGATAGACCCAGATTATTTCTTTTTCTCATATATTTATTCTTATCTACGTTGAGGGTTATATTTGTACCACAGCAGTCACAGGTCTGCTTTATTGCCCCTATCTGGGTTAGAGCAACCTCCCAAGCGTCTTCATCAAGCGGCAGCTGACAGAGTGGACATGTTACTGGTACTGTATCATGCCACTCACGAAGGAACTGATCAGAGAGGAGGGGGCCTTTAAATTCACATGTAGTAACGTCGTTTGTGTCATCTTTGATGAAATCTGGATGGTTTTCGCATTTGTATTCCTTAACAGAATGTCCCCATCTTTCAGTAGATCCCCACTTTCGGATCTCGCCTCCACAGTCTGGACATGTCTTGTCTACATCGACAGCTTTACTACCACATCCAGGGCAGCTAAACTTGATCCGGTCACCAAACATATAATGAGATGATCGAACCCCGAACTTTTCTACAACGTTCATTAGTTCAAAGTCATCGTCAGAGGGATTTTTGTCATCTGATTGCCCCAACCTCTGAATTACGTCGTCAAAGTCTCTTTCAGATATTATTTGAGGACATCGCTCTACGACATCCCCCTCATGTTTTATCCGTCCGGTATATAGCTCCCTTCGGAGAATATTAAACCAAGATTCATACTCGGGTAAATCTATATCAAATTCTGTTTCGACTTGTTCGACGGCTTTTTTAACATTTTCAGATGGGACGTTATTAGTCTCATCACCACTCAAATAGAGATTGACGACCCTTTGGATAACCTCAGCTTCCTCATCGACAATCCTTAATTTGTCTTCACCATTTTTTTCGTACCCAAAAGGAGCTTTTGCGGGATATTTTCCCTCTTCTTTTGACTTTTTTCTCCCTTGATCTCCACGGTTCACAATACGCAAATATTCGTCCCGTGATTGAATGAGACGGAAGATCAATAGCATCACTTGATTTAAATTAGATAAATCTAAATACCCAAGATCATCAAAATATAAAACTACATCATTTCGTTTCATTATCCAGAGGAATACACATGCCTCTAGTGGGTTTGCTCGAGAAAGACGATCAACACTACGAAACATCAGACAGTATTTTGTTTCAGTATTTCGGACTCGTTTAATTATTTCATCGATAGTGTCACGCAACATTGTCTCAGCAGATTCCCATTCATTGCATATTATTTCTTTCTGAGAGGTATCGAGCTTAGAAAACTCGTCGTGGAGGATGTCCTCTTGATGATCCAGGCTTGTACCATCCTCTTGACTCTGACTGCTAACACGTGGATAGATAATAACAGCTTCGATTATGTCATTTGCATCTTCGAAACTCAACATCCCAACTAGACATAGTATGACCCACTCAATTTGGATCCCGTTATAAAGGAAGTAGTTTGACAATAAGGGGTGATTTGTAAAGTAAACGAACAGAGCGTATACACCACTTAAAAAAGCGGTAAGTAACAGAGGTATACCTGCTTTACTGATGGTTTTATAAACTGATTTATATATATTACATAAATAGGAGTTCATATTCCTTTTTTTACAGTTAATCTCACTCATCAAAAAACACCCCCTTGAATTGACTCGATAATATCTTGTTTTACTTCAGGAGAGGGGTGAGCGTATTTCCGAGCTGCTTGGAGACTTTTGTGGCGGAGTACCTCTGCAACAACTTCTAGATCCTTTTCTTGATTATAAATGTAAGTGCCGGTGCTGTGTCTGATACTATGCCACGTGAGCTTCCGTCCATCTGCCTCAATGCCAGCATCATCAATTAAGTTTCTGAGTAGGTTATTGAGCGATTTTGAGTTATAGGGGTTCCCTCTCCTGTTCAGCCAAATACGATCCGACTGATCGTATTTTGTCTTGTTAGCTCTCTGTTTGAGCCACTTCTCTAGCACTTTGACTGATCTGTTTGAGAGCTGGACAGTCCATTTTGAGTTATTTTTAACAGTAACATCAGGCGGAATAATAATTTGGCCCGTCTCAAGGTTCGCTAGATCAACAGACAGACGACCAACCATCTCAGCTCTCCACCCCGCATCAAGTGCCGTCGAGATCAGACTAGGATACTTCCAAGATGTCTGGAGCTCTTGCCAGTCATCTGGGCCAATCTCTTCTTTTGGTGATCCTAAGTATTCAGCGAGATGTGCATTCCAGCGGTCACGTTCTTCTGCCGAGACATTTTTATAAGACGGAGGAGAGTTGTAATCAAAAGAGGCATTAAGCAGTTGCTCTCTCTCTGCACGGGTAAACGGATCCGAACTAAGTTTGGGTTCTTCTTCTCCAAATTTGATATTTGACTCCCAATCTACGGCCAAAAAGTCAAAGTATGCCGATAAAGCCTGGACGAATTTTCTTTTGCTTCCTTCAGCATACGCATCCCCGGTCTTGCTCTCAATTTTATCATTATTCAGGGCATCAACAAAGTCATCCGCAACATCTGTGGTCAGTTCAATGGCGACTATGTCCTGTTCCCAGCAGTACTCATAAACCTGATAAATTCGTCTGGCAAGTGGACGGACATTGGACTCCGCATATCCAATATTCCTGTCTGGTCTTTTGCCCTCGAATCTGAGATAAGCCAGTAAATCTGACCAAACCTCACTAAAGAGTATCTTTTGTTGATAATTAAGACAGGACAAACTCTGCGAAGACAGGAACTCACAATCAGGATCATCTTTACCGGTCATCAAGTAATTTTAGACACTAGACGTAACTATTCGTTCTGCGGGGGATAAGGTGCCCGACCGAAAACTTATAAATGGGGGCGGATATATTAACGGGGTCAGATATATAAAAGAGGTCAAAGAAGTTCTGATATGGTCAGTGACGAAAAAGACAGGAGGATTTTTTCGATTCTTGCTCACGGTGAGAAACAACGAATTGAGATAGTAGAACTCATTAAACAATATGAGGATGTCTCAGAAGACGCAGTTGACAATAGGCTTGATAATATAATAAAATATTATGAAGAAGTCGAAAAAGAAGAGAGAAGAGATGGCACATACTATTATAGAACTGATCTTGACCCCGTCCCAAGCGAAATAATTCGCCCAAAGAAACCAGCTGATAAAGATCAAGTAAATGATTTACTCTCCGGACTTGAGCACCGTCTTGGAATAAAAGAAGAAGAAGTTGGGCCCACTACATCCTATGATGCCCGCTCTGAATTGCTTCGAAAGTTACTCAATATGGCAATGAATAACAAATTTCTTCTCCATGATGACAAAACTCTAGAGAGGTATCTTCAAATTTACGATGAGTATATAGATAGAATGAGAAAGGCATACAAAAACTTTGAACCTGGTCAGCTTGAGAAAATACCAGATCCAATGTATGAACATCGCCTATTGTTCCAACTAACTAGAGAACTCCATTCAAATTCGAAACAGGGACAAGAAAACTACAGACTTGGGTATTTATTGAACGATCGTTTGAACAAAATTGAAGAGTGCTTATCCGATTTCCCGGCTGGGTTGGGTATCGAGTGCCTAGGGTTAGCAAGAGAGCTAAATGAAAACTCTGGAAAAGAATTCTACAAACTTCTTGTTCTATTAGATAGGTATAAGGATCAACAGCTCCTACGGGAAGCATTTTATACATATGATGTCCATAATGATATAGATGAATTGATTTATGACTTGTCTATAATTTCTGAGAAAGCAGATGATGACACATCACAGAGGATTAGAGGTTTGATTAATGATATTACTAGTACCTATATTGAACATCCTGTGAACCCCAGGAAACAGGACAATTCAAATTGATCGGTAATATCATTATTTTGATGATTATTTTTATATTCCCATATACAAAAGGAAATAATAGACATGGATATCCCTCCAGTACAAAAAAGAGGGTCAGACTGGGAAATACGTGGAACTGAAAAAGAGGGGTGGTTCTATAGGAGAGCACTTGTAGTGACTGATCTTCCAGAAAAAATTGAAGAAAATACAGGCTCTATATTTAAAATCCAACATAAATTCCCATCAAGATCCATAAGAGATAAACTAAGCTTTGAGAGTTATGATAAAAGCCAGGTCAGAGAAGATATATTAACAAGAATGTCTGCTTTACGTGGCAAAAGCTATAGGCAACGGGAAAAAGAACTTCGAGGTGAGTTTGAGACTCTATCAATGTTAGAATCAACTAGCGACTTAATTGGGAATGTTTCAGAAAGTGACTTGACCGAACTTTCAATATATTTCGAAATTCGTGCACCTTCAAAGGAAGAATTGGACAAAAGAACCAAATATGTTCGAAAGGCTAGTAGGAAAAAAGGTTTCAAGCTGTCACCAATTCAATACCGCTCTGATGAATCACTTCTGACAAATGCGCCGTTAGGAATAGATGCTATCGAATATTATGTTATTGCTTCTAACGAAGCAATTGCAGGTATCTTAGCTGATTTCCATATATAGTACCAAATATTAGAAGTTTTATAGGCTTTTGCTGAAAAAGTGAAATATATTTATTTGCCGGACTATTTTCAAGACCGGTCGTGATAGATACAGGATACGTACCCCTCGGCTATTCATCTAAACGTGATAGAAACTCAGTTGATTCTTTTTCTTCAATTGCTTATATGTAGTTCCGAGCGCATGGCGAGAATTAGCGAGTGAATATACGACGATACTAGGAAATCCAAGCCTCCCGCCACCCATCCGTGGTTCATAGAGAGGTTCGAATCGATCTTGTCAACCACAGTCTTAGTGTCATCACAATGGATCTGATTTTGATGTATTTGTTGGGTCATATTCGACACCCTGTTGTTGCTTCATGATATCGCTGGCTGTGGACACGTCTCGAATAGCGATTTCCCCGATATCAAGAGAGTTCTCAACAGCGATTACGATATATTCGTAGTCCTCGTCTCGAGACTTATCAAGTTCGTCGAACTGTTTGCCCTCAATCCCTATCTTTTGGTGCTTCCTCATAGTCGATTTTATTTCATAGTAGTTATCCTTACTATCCACGAAATCCTTACCAACGTTCCTTCCGTCCCTATTGTCATCGACAATATCATATCCCCCCTTCTCCAGCTCACGCCGTGTAAATTCCTCGCCTATAACTCCGGAGAGATCTTTCTTAGCGTCTTCGTCACAGACGCCGAGGTCTTTGAGAAAATTTCGCCACTCGATTGGGTCATCATCGCCAATCAACGCTGGATCTACGAATCCGCTCGTTCGACTCCTCAGAACATCATCATACTCCTCTTGTAATGCTTCGTAATCGTGTTCTGGATGGTATTCCTTGGGGAATAGCAGTTCAGACGGATTAGCCCATCCTCCGCTCTTCTGTGGAAGGCTAATGTCCCCAAACGCCTCGGTATCTGCGTTTTCGTCTAACTTGAGATACTGGAGCGTTTCTCTCCGATCGTTGTTGGACAGTGAGTTCCAGCTATCCCTAGCCCACTGCTTCCCTGCTTCAGCCACTTTCTTTGGCGAGGGATTCTTTTGAATCTCATCTATCAGTCTCTCACCTGCTCTCCCTTGTAGCGTCAAGCTGTCCAACCACTGTGCTGTATTTTCGTCTACGCTATCATCGGAAGCATACGCCTGTACAATCTGCGGGGCATCTACTGCGGCAAGATTGTCGCTTGCAGCCGCCTCTGCCAACAGTTCGGCTGTTGTCAACTCTTCGGCCCCCAACTCGCTAAATAGTTTCCAGAGGAGAGTTCTTTCTTCGCCGTTAAATAGATCCGAGTTGATGAGACTGTGCTCGGTAAGACTCTGAACGTCATCCTTGATGGATTTATATCCGTTTAATGGCTGGATTCTCGGTCCACACCATTTTCGTCCCTTGTGTCTGGCCGTTCCTGACTTCAAAGTCATCATCTCCGTGAGCACGATATTATTTTTGAATGCAACTTTCGTCTCCTCGTCAATGCTCCAGTTACTCTCTAGTACTTCTTCTTCGGAGTCCTCCTCAGACGGACGTTCAGATTTGGCGATTCGAAGATACATCTGTTTGAACCACTCGAGGTCGTACTCTTCCAGCGTTTCAGTAGACAGGTCACTGAGAAGATCCGGAACATCTAATGGTTCCTTCTTGTCGAGTCGTTCAAGTACAGGCCGCTGGACTGGCAGGACTGGCCACTGTTCAGTTGTGTCGTGAATCGTCTCAGAGGAAAACAATTCTATCACATCCTCGCTCGCAATAGTCGCTTCATCGGGCGAAACGAATTGTTGACCTTCTGTCTTAGAGACTCGAAGTAGGTTAGTTGATGCGAGTTTATCTGCAAATTCAGCAAGTAAGTTCTCATGTATTAACCCCTCCACCTCCATTCTATTCTCGTTCGGTACAACCAGTTCCAAGTGCTGGTGCCATCTGTCGTGTTCAGCAATTGTCTCAGCAACTGGGATGAGTACTTTCTGTTGCAATTCCTCCACAATCTCATTATTCCATGGGCTATTTCGCTGTACATCCTCACGATTCAATGTGAGATCGAAGTCCGCATGAAGAACGAAATCAACCTTGATGTCTTCGAACTGTTTGACAGGAAGATAGCTATGAACCGGACTGATTCTGATTGTTCCTTCTGCATCCCGTATCATCTCCTTCGATTGATCAAGTTGGAACGCAACGAACAGTTCGCTTCGTTCTAAATCCTCACGGAACTGGGGCCGTTCAACGTCTTCAGGCTCCCAGATGTTCCGGAACAGAACATAGCTCTGCGTTTCTCCATCATGGTGTATATCTCGAACCTCAACGGGGGTGTCCAACTCAATCTCGTTCTCTATCTTGTTCTTGTAAAGTGTACGAGCCGTGTCAATTGCGTCGTTATACTGATCTGCCACCCCTCCACCGAGTGTTCGATCCAGTTCATCCGTGTCACTCTGAATTCTGACTGTCTCTAAATTATCCAGAAAGAGAAATACAGATGGAGAGAGGTTGTTTGGCTCAAGCGCAGGACGAATATCCACATCGGAAGAAACATGCCCAATAATAGCTGTTTCATATTCGTTACGGGAATGCTCATCAAGGAACTGTGGTTGGGGTATACTTTGATCCTCCATCCAGTGGGGCAGTAGGAACCCCGGTACTTCCTCGTCATGCTCTTTTTCTTCACGAGTGTCGAACTTGAAGTGATATCCGTTAGAGTGAATTTCAACTTGGTCGCAGACCTCAAAGAGAGATTTGAATCCGATGCCCATGAAGCCGATCTGCTTGTCGCTTTCTTTTCGAGATTGGCCCTGTTGACAGACAGAAACGACACCTTCAAGATCAAATCCGTCACCATCATCGAATATCCGCAGTTGTTCTTGAGCCCTGTCATGTTCGAATAGCATAGTAGTCGCTTCCTCATCGTCCGCATTTTGAATCAGTTCAAGGGGGAAATGCGCCTTCGAAAACCCACTCCTGACGAACTCCCCACCGCCTCGGATTGACTCCTTTGCAACCCAGCTGGTCTGGTTTTGGTATAAACCTTTAATCGCCTCGATTTGCTCTTTCTTGGAATAGTGACGGAGGTCGTCAAGTTCCTCCAGATCTTCCAAACTCTGAGTCATGAACGTATTAGTGGTTCTATATAATTCAATTTAACGACGATAAACTGAGCATCATCTTCACTTAAAACTTCAGAGTATATTTATTCGTTAAAGAACACTCATTAGTAATAAAAAGTTAGCTATCAAGAAGGAGAGATGCCACTCGTAGGTTATTTACTCCAGGCTCTTCTGTCGAGATAAATAACTACTTGTACGTCGATTCTTCACTTAACTGAAGACGAATCCTTGCCATGCACTCAGAACTACACATTAGCATACTCCATTATCCCATCCTA
>JBDGSH010000115.1:0-3952 GCA_042217665.1 Candidatus Nanohaloarchaea archaeon | reverse complement strand
GGACAAGGACAAACGATCCAGAGATAGATGTGGAAGCTGAGTACTTCACTAACAATGATCTTCAGAAGTGGATGGGATTGGCAGGTAAAACTGCTGCTGAGTACACCAGGAAGCTGAACAAGATGGAGCTTATCTACAAGGACAGCAGTACGAGGCCTCACCGGCATTACCTGGTTGACAGTGATGTAAGTGAAACGGCTGGAATAACACTGCGAAGCCTTCACAATATTTTAGCTTCCGTCATTGACCGTGAGGAGTTAGGAGAGTGGGCGAGAAAGTATTATGAGATTATGGATATAGAAGGGGGTGAGGAGAACATAATCGAAAAAGTGGCTTTTGGAGAAGAAGACCTGCCTATCACTTTAGATATAGGCCTGGAAAAAGATGATTCCCTCCCGACCCCTCTATATCAGAGATTTTCAGAATATAAAGTTGAGGAAGCTACGGCCTTGAAACTGGAAAAGGACGGCTCTGTTATAATGTACGGGCCTGACAGTGTAATAGCGAGCTTTTCAGATGAGAGTGATGATGAAGGTGAGGATCAGGAAGAAATCGAGAAGGAAAGTGATAACGGCCAGAATAACTCAGAAAAAGAAAGTGTCTACGAGAGGTATGATGAAGCGCCGCAGATGCAGATCTCCAAGGCCTTCAGTGAACTTGAGGCTGTAGGTAGAGATGGCCTTACAGCAAAAGTTTCAGAGATAGAAGATGAGACAGAGCTGGAGTCTGATGACTTTGACCAGGTGTTTGAGAGGATGGAATCAGAAGGCCTTATCTCTGAGCCAAAAGCTGGAGAGTACTGTCTTGAGAGGAAAGCAGCTCCTGAACAGGTGGTTAATCCGTGAACTATGTGGTGCTAAATCTTCGAGAACAAATCGAAATTTTCATGAGGTATGATTGAGTATGATGCAATCTAATCAAAATAGCCAAGGCAAGCAGGACGAATATGGCCAAGTAGTCCGTCAACTTAGCAGAAAACAGCGTAAAATCCTCGATAAACTCCAGAATGAAGACTACCTTAACTCCATAGCCAGAGATATGAGAATGAGTTTCAATGGAATTAAATACCATGCCGAAGGCCTTGAGGAGTTAGACCTTATACAAAAAACAGAGAAGACTCAGGGACGGCAGTTCTGGAAAATTACACAGAAAGGAAAGATAATCTTGAGTATGGTGAATATTCCTGATGAGTGAAGGTTCAGCTAGTTCTAAGTATGAGAAAGTTCAAAAGCTGGAATTAGATCAGGTAGTGAATAAAGTAGTCTACAGTTGTAAGACTTGTGAAGAATCCTGGCCCGATCTAGAGTTTATTGAAGAATTTGAAGACAGAGACATCAGGATTCCTTCAGTTGAGTTTGAACGGGTACTTACTACTATAGTACGTAACAAGTTCAGAGCGCCTGGAACTCAGATGTATACAATCTGTCCGAAATGTGCTGACGAAAAATCACGAGGAGATGGACAGATTGATGTTAGGATTGCAGATCAATCCGAAGATAATGTCGTGATGCAGTACTTCGCCAAGAATCACCCTTACGCAATAGAAAAGGCTCTTCACAGAGAAAGAAGTAATGGCCTAAAGCTGAATAGTAGAGGAAAAGTGGTAAAGGATGAATAATGACCGAGATCTAGGTCAGCTTGAGGAAGAGCAACTAATATTTAGGCATATTGATAGAATCAACAGAGCAGTCACAGGAGACCTCGAAGGCCTTAATGAAGAGGCTTCAATGGACCCGAATACTTGGAGTCATAGAATATCTTACGCAGTAAAGTTTCTAGGATCTATGTTGGATCCATTGATTTCTGAAGAGAAAAGTGAAGAAATAGAAGAGGAGATCAAAGAATATAAAGAGGATGAAGATGATTCTAGCAATCCATTTATGAGGGTTAGTATAGCTCAGATACGGTTCAGGAAGTATATAGAGGTTTTACAGGAAAATAACATGGCGTTCCAGGAAAGCGAAGAGTTTGTTGTGGAGAATAGAAGCAAAAATGATGGTTTATTAGAAAACAACAGTTCTTCAGTAGAGGAGGAGATAGAATGACGGAAAAGACCTATGAAGAAGTGAAACATAGCCATCCGCTAGTTGAAAACATTCAGAAAAGGCTTTACAAACTCAATAAAAACTGGCTGTCTATTGTCACAGGACCTACAGGTTCGGGAAAAAGTTGGAGTGCTTTATCTCTAGCTGAGAAGATAGATCCTGATTTTAATGAAGAAAAAGTTATTTTAAGGCCTGAAAACTTCATGAAGAAGCTTGCTAACAAAGAATGGGGGCAAGGAGATGTAGTCATATTTGATGAGGCTGGAGCAGGTATGAGTGCTAAGGAACATATGACTAAGAAAAACAGAGTGATGGATCAAGTCTTACAGACTTTCAGGAGGCAAAATATAGCTGTTATATTTACGGTACCTTCTAAGGCTAATGTTGATAAATCGGTTAGGCGTCTTCTTCACACATATATTGAGACGAAGACTATTGACTATGTTAATGAAAGGAATCATTTGAAATGGCTGAAAATGGACTACAATAGGAAGATGGATAAAATATATTACAAATATCCTCGTATTAAGGAAAGTAACGGCAGTACGAAAAAAGTTAAGACTGTAAAAATGGGTAAGCCTTCTCAAGAATTAATTGATAGCTATGAAGACAAGAGAAGCAGGTATCAGAGAAGAAAAAACAACGAACTAGCTGAAGAGATAGAAAAGGCCTTACAAGATGCGGAAAAAGATGAAACCAAGAGCAAGAAAGACAAAATTAAGGAAGATTTGGAAGATGATCCGGACATCTCAACTAAAGAACTGGCTAAAAAGTACGATACTGATGAGAGCTATGTCTCGCAGGTAAAATCCCAGGTTTGAGGAAATTTTTTAGTTTAGTTTTCTCTCCCATTACTTCTAAATTAAGTTTATCATTACACGTATAGAGGTCAGATCAAAATTTCCTCTTTTGAATCGCAGATATCTTCCAGGTTTTCATGAGTGTGGTACTGGATCAAGAGGAGGAACTTCAAGATATAGATTTTCATTCCTGGAGCAGCGAGGAACTACAAGTCCTGTCTCCTCGAAGAAAGGTGCTCGTGGAGCTGGAAAAAATCCTGGACGTCAAGATCCCTGCGACCAGGAAGAAACATGAAGGAGGAGACTGGAGAAAAGGAACGCCTAACATAGCCAACGAGGACTTACTGGCTATAGCTCAAGGCCTGTTCATGAAGATAGATCAATCGCCTCAAGTCACCAAGGAACTGAAGTCTAAGGTTTTCAGGCCTTCAAGCTCTCTGAAGCAGATCTACGAGTTACTGGCTTCTGAAGAGTTTCTTTCTTCACGTGAGCTAGCTGAGGAAACAGGTCTTTCTGAGAGCACGGTCAGAGATTATATATCTGAGCTAGACACAGAATTGGATCTCCAGGAGGAAAAGGTGGGGATTGATGGTGGAGGGTACAGGAAGAAGTATCGTTTACCTCCGAGTTACAGAGATCTAACTTGAATATAGTCGAATATTCCTGTCGACAACAAACTCTTTCTCTCCGTGAAGAAGTTCTTTTAAACTGCATACAGGTGTCTAGGTCTTAGAAGGTCAATGGTAGAAAGCAAGGGCGAAGCTGTCAGGAAGATCAAGAAGCTGAAGAACAAGGAGGAAGCTCTTTACAGAGGTGAGAGCAACCCTCTTACCCAGGGAGAAGCAGAGAAACAGACACAGATCAACAACAGGATAGAAGAGATAGAGAAAAAATACGGCCTTGACGCAGGGAATATCCAGGCGGACAGCAAGAAGATAATAGAAGGAGAGACTGACAGCGGAGGAACTGTAGAAGTCAGGACAGATACGGTAACGGATCCTTCTTCAGGAGAACCTACACAGGTCGTGGTTACCGGAACTTCCGGGACAGAACAGGACAAAAGTAATGTGGAGAAAGTACAGGAAGCTGCAGATAATCAAGGGCTTG
>JBDGSH010000114.1:0-5604 GCA_042217665.1 Candidatus Nanohaloarchaea archaeon | reverse complement strand
ACAGCTTCCTTGGAACGATTCTTTTTCATCCCCGCAAAAATATAACTAGATTTTAAGTTCATGGTATCTCCCACACTTCTTTCTCTTTTCCACGAATCTCGACTTTCGCCTTCCTTACTTTTGACAGGTCTTTGAGTTCCTGGAGGTGTCTTTTGACCGTGGATTGACTGGTTCCGACTTTTTTGGATAACTGACTGCTGTTCATCGGTCTTTCCTGCAAGGCCTCCAGTACCATGTCTTTGAGTTCCCAGTGTTGTTTCCTGTCTCGTTCTTTCACTCGACTCAAATCTATCTACCTCTTAACCAGTTGCGGAACGGTTGGAGTATGTTCCCGGTTTTATATACGAGGCGTTATCTCTGGTCATTGACTTGGTTTAATCTACCCTTGCTCCCCTTATAAGGCACATTAACGAGATAGTGTAGGATTTGAAGACGCTTTTCTAATTTTACTAAAAAATCGTCAACACCGGGGAGGTGGTTAGAACCTAAAAATAATCGGCACAGAAGGTTTTGTAGACGATGTTGACGCTTATTTTTATTCTTATAGGGCAGAGTTTTCTATAAGTATGTAGTATAGTTCATACTTTTATACAGAAAAATTTTCTTATAAGATAAGTTGAGAATCGTCAACATAGTCAACATATTCAATGAAATAGGTTATTGACTGCTTGCCTTTCGGTAGGCATTTTCGGCTAAAGTAATTCCTTTGAACCCTCTTACAGAATATTCTTCTCCAGGTACCCGAACTTTCGTCTTGATAACACTATTTTCTTTCTTCATCCTTTTACCGAATTTTGTCTTACTGAGTACATTTCCAACTCTTCCTTCCGCATATTCTTTGTAGACTTGGAAAATTGTATCAAGTTTTATTTTCCATGTTATCTCTTCTGTTGGCTTTGCGTCTTCTGCTTCTGGATTATGGTTTTTCTTTTTCTGGCAGTAGTTGGATATGAATCTGTCGAAGTGGTCTCCGTATTCTTTCCAGAGCTCTTGTGTTTCAAGTGGATCTACATCTCCGGTGAACTCTTCTTGCTCTTTGAGTCTTTCAAGGCCTTCTATTGCCCAGTTCAGTACGCCTGAAAAGTTTATTTCTTCTAGGAGTTGTTCTTTGTCGATTTGTTCTTCTTCATCTACTTGGTTAGGGAATACTACTGTGAGCCATCTGTTGTAGAAGGCTTCTTCTTCGTCTGTTCTTTCAGGGGCTTTGTTTGCTGAGAAGAGATGCTTTGTAGTCGGTTCTAGTTTGTAAGGTTGGACTCCTTTCTGCTCTACTGTTATCGGATTGCCTGAAATCACTTTCTTGGCTTTCCCTATGTCATTGATTGCATCGGTGTCGAGATCATGGTCAATGTTGACAGGATGACCCTCTAGGTTGGCGGTACTCCATCGTGTGTTGGTTATGTCTTGTAGGCTTTCGTTTGCGCAGTTTTCTGCTCCGAACATATTTCTTATTATGTCGAGGAATACTGATTTTCCTGAGTCGGTAGGTCCGAGAATCATCAATGCTTTTTCTTTGGATGCGGTCCAGTGCATTAAGGTGTAACCGATGAACTCCTGGACTTTATCGCGTACTTCTCCGGTCACGTCCCAGTCGTCTAGTAGTTCTTTGAGTTTCTCTGCCTCAGCAGTTTCATTGTACTCTACCGGTAGTTTCCAGAGAACGTAATCCTGTTTCTCTATGTTGCGGAGTTCTTTCTCTCCGTTTAACTGCAGGATTCCGTTCTGCACTGGGATTTCTCCTTCTTTTAATCCCATGTCGTTTAGATGCTTCTGCTTTACAGCTTTGATTTGATCCTGTACCTCTGTTCTGTGGTGGACTGAGTATTGCTCCTCCATCGCGTTTCTCAGGCATTTCCTGATCTGCTGTTCGCCGTCTCCTTTCCATGCTTTGTCGCTCTTATCGTAGTAGTAGAATTCATGGCCCTGATTGTTGACCCCTTTCTTAACCGAGATGATATCTCGGTCCTCGACAAGTTTCTCAGCTAGTTCGTATCGAACAGCTTTCAAGTCAGTTTTTTCGTCTATCTTCCCTTCTTTTGCACGGTCCTTGTCTTCTTTTTCTTTCCAGTCCTTGAACTCCTTCTCTGCTTTCTGTGTATTGCTGAAAAGTTCAAATACGGCGTTTCTATCCTCTGTTTCCCAGTTTCTTATCAAGCTCCACAAGTTTCGTTTAAGCTCTCCTTTCTCCCGTCTACCTGCTTGATTTATCTCTTCCATTACTTTGTCTATGAAGAACTCGGCTTCTTCCAGCACCGGAGAAAGATTATAGCTGTTTTCGTTGGTCCAGTCATCGAAGTCAATATCCTCCGGTAGTTCTACGAGGCAGGGTTCAACTCCTTCTTTGGTGAGTTCTTCTGCCGCTTTCCGCTGACCTGTCTCTCCCGCATCGTCGCCATCAAAGGCGATGTAGACTTTATCGAACTGTTTCGCTTTATCCACGATTTTAGGTATATCATCGTTTCTGAAACCTGGTGTTATCGGCGAGAGAACGCTGTAACCGGCTTTAGCCACGCTTATGGCATCGTAAATTCCTTCCGTGATAATGAGCTCTTCTCTATCATCTATGTCGGTCCAGAGAATATGGTCGTTGTAGTCGGTATCTATCAGTTTCTTGTACTTGAAGCATTGGCGTTTAATCCAGTTCTGCCGTGCTTCCTCCAAGTTTTCTGTATCTGATTCGCTGTAATGAAGTATCCGTGCAATAGGCTCCAGGTTTTCCTTTTTCTCACTTTGGTTTTCCCAGTATTCCCACATCTCCGGTGTTCTCCGGCCTATAAAGTATTTAACCTTGCCGTAATGGGTGTAAGGGATTATTATCCGGCCTACCTCTTTCTTCTTTTCTGGCAGCCATTCTGTGAACATTGGACCGATATCGCCGTCATCGCTTTCCCAGTAAAGACCGGAGGCTACTAATAGTTCTTCCTTATATCTTTCTCTAAGTGTTTCATCTAGTTCTGGCGTGAACTTTCCGATCCGATATTTATCTATATCTTTATCGTCCAAGTTGCGTTCCTTCTTTATCCTTTTACGGTCCTCTTCCGATAGTTGTCCGTGTGCAAGTTCAGCGGTTTTCTCAAGTATCTCATTGACTTTTTCCTGTTTCTTGATTTCTGCCTTGCTTTTCTGATTATCTTCATCTATATCAGCACCGTATTTTTCCTTGGCTGCGGTAAGAGTCTCCTGGAGGATGCTTGCATCACTCATTACTCCTGATTCAGCATCACTACAATCAATGATCCCTTCTTGTACTGCTATGGCTTCGAGGATTCCGCCTCCGCTTCCACAGGCAAAGCATCTCCAAACATCTTCTTGAGTGTTTATCTTGGTGTTTGTACCTGTTTTAGGGCTGCCGTGTACCGGGTTTGCGCCTTGGATTTCGTTTCCGTTATGTCTTTTTTCGCCGTCCACGGGTTCGAATACTTCTCTTATTGTTAGCCCTGTTTCTATCGGCATTATTGACCACCTCCTGTATTTTGCAAAAGACTTTCTGGGTCTGAATAATGGTCTTTCAATCGCTTATAGACTCTTTCTCCTATCTGCATCGCTTTTCGTGCATCAAGTTCCTCAATAAAATTAACATCAATATAGTCTTCATGCAGTTTTTCTCCTGTTTCATAGCCGTCTAAAAGCTCGTAAGCTTCAATCTTCGTCTTATTCTTGATTTTGAAGCCTTGGCTTGTTTCTGATTTTATCGGGGAGAATACAATGCGTATGTCTCGCATTTCTATATCCATTCCTTCTCCTGCATCTGCTCTTATGCAGCTCTGACCCCATTCAAGTCTTGATACGTGCGGCATCAGTCGCTCCCCTCTTCAATTTCTGCAACGCGTTTAAGAATCAGATTCCTCAAAAACTCGCTGCGATTACTATATTCGCTATGCTCTTCCCAAGCTCGATCTATGCGGTCCAGGGTAGAAGGCCGTACAGAGATATTACATGCACGGTATCTTTCCTCCGTTTTTTCGCCGTTATCGTCTTCTTCTGAAGACCACTCGTTAACAAGGCTTTTTTTATCCACTAAAGTATCCATCTAATGAGCACCTCCGGGGAGTTCGTAGCTCCTCGGTTGTATTATCCTTCTATCGCTGCTTCTGCAACAGCTCTTTCCATCGGAGAAAGGCTGTTAAGCAGTCTTTCCTGATTTTGAGAATTTTCCAGTATTTCCTGAATCCTTCCAAGTTTATCCTGAGTCATATGGAGAGTTCTTCACCTCTTTCCAGTTTTTGAAGAACGTGAATTGTTCCGAGTCGAGCGATTTCTGCCTGACTAAACTGCTCGACTTCCTTCACTCTCTCCTTGAGATCAGGTTTACACCAGAAGGTGATGCGTTCCGTTCGATTAGTCATAGCTCTATCGTAGAATGGGCGATAATTTTATAACAAATAAAATTACAATATGATAATGAAATGTCCAAGGTAACTCGAAAAGGTCCGAACACTTACCATTTTCATCCTGGAGCTGAGAGCATCCAATCTGCGCTTACATCTATTGAAAACAAAACCGAGCTTATGGCCTTTTCCTATGGCATAGGAGGTTCAATCAGTAATAGATATTCCAAACAAGAAATACCTACTATAAGAGAGCTATTAGAAGAAAAAATATTTGGATACGAATACGGACCCGATAAGAAATACAATCCAAGATATAGAACGGATTTGAAGAAAGAAATGATGAGAAAAGGAATTATGGAAGTGGGAAAACGACCCAGTAAAGGTAACCAAGGCAGGAAAAGACACTTCCTAAAACCAAATTATGAGTGGGTTGCCCGTGTTCTTAATGTTGGTACTTCCTTTGACTTATCAGTAGAAGAGGATAAGAGAATTGAAGCTCTTGGAGAATTATATCAGCATACTGGAATAAAGAAGAGGCTTAGTCCAGAATTCGCAGTTTTTACCGAGCAAGGTCACGATCTTACTTTCAGAAATATGCTATACAAACATGAGAATAATTTTTATGATCTCAGAAAGTTGTATACATTCTACCTTCTGAATATTCCGCGCTTGGCGATATTTGTGTATCTGAAAGACAAAGAAAAGAAGTTCAAATTATCCAATTATCCTTCAATCCAGCATAAACTCAGGAAGCTAAATATAGAGAAGTCTACTAATCTCCTAGAGCAGTTCCTGACCGGAAATATAGAACTTATTTTTGACTGCTCAGAATTTAAGTTCTCAGATACTGAGAAGAGCTTCGGAAATAAAATCCTAAATGACGACTCTGAATTCTTTCAGGATAGGGAAAGTCTAATAGAAGTTTTATTCCCTGCATTTATGGCAGGAAAACTAGACTATTTGATGGAGCTATCTGAGGTAGTAGAGCAAGAGAAGGATCTACAGAAAGTAGATGAAATTAATTTTACACTTGAATCGACCTACATGAAGACATTCAAAAGCATCTATGGAGTTGAGGAAGTGAAAACATAGAAAGTCTACTTATCTTCAAGTTCAATAATTAATTTCGAGCTGTCACGACTATGCCGTTTCCACCGAATGTAATCTCCAGGCGAAATATCGTTCTCTTCTCTCCATTCTTTGGGCAAGGTTATCTCGCCTTTTGATTGCACGCGTCTTTTACCTTGATCTGCCATAGTTGAATCAAACACTA
>JBDGSH010000113.1:0-16511 GCA_042217665.1 Candidatus Nanohaloarchaea archaeon | reverse complement strand
AGAATGATCCCGAGGCCTACCTGTTCCCGCCTTCCAAAAATAATCAACATCATGACGAGGAAAGTCGTTTCTACACATTCTCAAGCAGATCTCCAATCCGGAGGAAGATACACCAAGCAAGGCGGAAGGCTGAACTAGATTTAAAGACAGAGAACGAGCCTTTCCATATCTTCAGGAAGGCGATGACCACCTTTTACGTGGTGAACGAGGTTTTGAGTTGGGAGCAAGTCTGTGAGCGCCAGGGGAAGTCACCGGACGGGACAATGCCAACCTACCTTAAGATGGCGATGCAGGATATCGACTCCTCAGCAGCCGAAGGGTTCGGCCTAGACAAGGAAAAGAGGGAGATGGAACACCGCATGAAGGCCTCTGCCTTGCTCCCACGCAAGTGCAGAGAATGTGGAACCGAGAACCAATGCATTAACGAGGTATGCTCAGACTGCGGGAAAGAACTACCTGAAGCAGAAATGCCTGATGGCGAGGCCTTCGAAGACGAAGAACCAGTTGATCAAGAATCGGTAGGAATACTCCGTGAAATGGCAGAAGAAATGGGAATGACAGTAGAAGAGTTCAAGGAAAAATTTGGGGATTAAAAAGAAGTAACTTAAAGGATATCTATTTCTTTTACTTATTTTTGTTGCTTACTGTATTCGTGCCTGTATATAATATCTAAACTCTTCTGATACTTTTTCGGTAAAGAGATTTAATAGTGGTATGTCAAGAAACATATTATAGGTTATTATGTACGGTTCAATTGAGGAAAACATTAATTTCGATAAGAGCGACTATGAAAAAGCTTTCTCTCATCTTGAGAATACGGTTTCAAAGCTCCAAGAAACTGTCCATGATAACTATCTTATTTTAATACCTTATGAGAGATTTAGGCCATTGGACGCTGATTTGTTTTTTCAAGGTATTTCCTCCAATATCCAAAAAGATAATTTCGAGTTGCAAGGCGGTCCTGTAATTGATAATGAGGAAGACTTGAAACTCCTTCAAGAACCTATTGAAGAAATTATAGAAAGTGAAGGCGATAAACGATTTATTTTATTTTATAGAAGAGAACTTTGGGGCAAAATACGTAGAGAAAAAGGTATAAGATATATCGAGAGATATGTTAGTAATGAGAATCACATTGAGGACTCAGAGAGTAATTATCGCGTAGCTTCTAGACAACTGGTCTCTGATCTTGGACAAGATCTTGACCGAGAGTTTTTCTCAGATTATATTCCTGACTTTCAATTTTATGTTATATTTAGCTCGTTATTTGATGAGTCTTTAGAAAAAAGTGACATTGATTTATTCAATAACTGTAATAATCGGCTGTATCTTGAATATGAAGATTTTATTTCCATCAATCCTGAGCTCAAGAAATTTTATTGTTCTTATTTGAATGCTGACTACAAAAACTGGCAATTGGCAGATAGAGGCGATCAGGGAGAAGATTATTATAGGCTTATTCATTATAGGAGTCTCTCCGATTCAATTAGACATGAACTTGAGGACAAGTTTGGTTTTTCTGCCTTCGAACATGTGTCTAGAGCCGATAATGATGTACTGAGATACCTTCAAAGACTTTGTATTGAGTCAAGATACTTAAGTGACCCATATATTCAAATAGGGGATATTTTGCCTACGAAAGAAGGTCAAAAAGAGGTCAGGTCACTTTTTGAAGAATTAACTGGCGAAAGTTTTTCTATGACGGATAATTCTGCAAACGCAGAAATAATTCAAAAACACTATGTAGAATTATTTTCTAAGTCTCCAGAAGAACAGGTTCTAGAGAGCGGCATTAAGAATGCAATCTTGGAGAAAAGATTCGAATATGAAGTTAATGATAGGGTTCTTCCTGGGCATACTTCCCCAGAGAAAATACTTGGAAAGATTAATGATTTAGTAACTGATGGTGAAATATTATCTTCGATATGCCATAATTATGAGGATATATTATCTGAATATTGGACTGAAGAAAGTTTGCAAGATCTAAAAAGTCTAGTAAAGAGATCTTTAGATGAGGGAAAGACTGCTGAGGTAGAGAAGTTGAAGGAGCTAGGTAAAACTTTAAATAAGCAGTATATAACAGACTTGGTAGAGGAATCTAGACAAGAGCGAGACGTGGAGGAATTTGAAAATAAAATATTGGAGTTTAACCCTTCTAAAAAAGAAATAATTCCCTTTGCTTCGACTTGGGTGGCCGAAGCTATAGGAGATGAAAAAAGTCCTGTACAAGAATCTCTTTCTGAAAAGTATTCCGAATTTACTGGTTGGTTGGTTGATAATTATAAGCAACTTGATTTAGTCAAATCAAATAATCTTGTGCAGGATTTGGAAAAAGAATCTGGGCCGGATGTTGTTCTTGTAGTTGATGGGTTTGGTCTAACAGATTCAGTAACTCTTCAAAACAGATCGGTCTTTGAACACGAAATAGATAAAAATGAACCTGCTTTGGCAGTTTTGCCAACCGCAACACCTTGTGCAATGCCGGCTCTTGCAACAGGTTATTCTCCTGGAGAATTAGGAATTTTCTCTCAGCATGCCGTTAAGAATGGAGAGCAGATTAATATGTTTGACGGGGAGAAAAATTCTTTGAATGATGCTTTCGATGAAGTGCCAGCTCGAAATAATATTCAGTTTATTTTGCCTAGTGGCTTGGAAGACTCCTTAATCACTCATACTATAGAAAGTTGTGCGCAGGTTAGGAAATCGACATTTTCAAAGGAGAAGCTACCTAAAAAATACAGAAAAAATATAGCTAATGAACTCAGAAGTTCATTAAACACTTATGCTAGAGGATATGGTTCAGGTACTATAATCATATATCTATCTGACTTTGAGGATATTATTCATAATATGCCAGATACATTAGTTTCAGACAAGTTTTGGGATATCCAGGCTGAATTCCTCAACAAACTGATTGATGAGTTTAAAAAGACAGTAGATTCGATCTCTGTATTAGATGAGGAAGTTACTCTCACTGTTACCGGAGATCATGGGAAACTATCTCTTCCTGAGTTAAAGTTCCTATCTGATTTTATAGATACTGATATTCCAAGTAAAACAACCATGAGGGAAGAGTTCTCTGGCCACAGGAAGTCAAACGTTAATTATTCTACGACAGGTAAAGTATATGCGGAGTGGATTGAAGATATGAACCCAGTATCGAATAAAATTTCCGAGTGGAAATCTTTGAATGGGTCTGATGTGTTTTTAGAGGAGGATGGGTTTTGGCAGGAAAGCAAGACTGGCTTAGAGCACCCAAATTTTGTGTTTTTATCAAGATATGATTATGGGGGGAATAGGCCGGATTTCAGTGCACACGGAGGAACATCGTTCAGCGAGATTTTAATTCCTAAATTGCAGTTAAGCTTGCCTACAGGAGGCGAAGAAAAATGAAAGATAAGACTAAATCATTCACTCCTCTCCAAAAGGGGTGCATCGATGGAATTAAAGTAGTCCTAGGAATATTTGAAAACCGTGAAGAGGCTTCTTCTATGACTATTAAGAGGCAGCTAGAGAGGAAAGAAAAGGACTTCGAAAACAAGCTGACTAAGGGTTCAGGGAAATATGATTATGAAATCCTAAAGGTTATGCGTTCTAAATTAGATTTACTGGAAGCTGAGAATAATGAGGGCCAGTATGATTATAGGCTTACGGAACTCGGACAAGAATTCAAGAGATTGGCAAGAGATGAAAATAGGTTTAGGATAGAGTTAGGTAGGCTAATCTATCAAAAATCAAGAACTAATTTCTATTGGTTCGAGGACGCTGTGAATGAGTGGTTACTTCCATCGATAAAAGAAGATAATTTAATCCAGGAAAAATCAGAATTTAAGAAGACGATTAAACAAATTTCTAATTCAGCATCCGGCCAAGGAATAATAAAAGTCCTCTATGGTTTGGGGGTGGTTGAGGAAGTTGGTGATCGTGTCGAAATCAATACTTCTAAGGCAAGAGAAATCTTCGATGTGAATCTTCTTCAGGAAACTTTATTATCTGTCCTAGAAGAGGAAGGTGGAGAAATCGACGAAGAGAGTCTTATTGACTCTTTGAAGAAACGAGGTTATGAAGAGAGCAATATAAAAGAGGAATTGCAAAAGCTAGAATCGGATAAAAAAATAAGTATATTTGGTGCCGGCGCTGGAAAATTTGCTAAGAATAGCGTTAGGCGTTTAGCAGAGTGATATAATGGATGAAGATAAATTAGATAAGGTATCAAAGAAAATTGATAGGGATTCTATAGCTATTATTTCTGAAAAAGAAATAGAAGACATATTTGAGTTCAAAAAAGAGTTTTCAAGCTGGAGAACAACCGAAGATTGGGAAATGGAGTATGTAAAACCAGAGGAAGAGGAAGAAATATCGGGGTCTAATAAGATCTTTGTTTGCAGCACATCTTCAATTCATAATCTGCTCCCAAACCGTAACAAGAAGCTTTCTGCTAAGGGTCATGCCATTAAGGGCCATAATTTTATCTATATTGTGCCAGATATCGAGGAACTTAAAGCTAAAAATCCTCCATTATGGGAACGAATTAAAACCTTCGTTACGGTCGTTTAGTTATGGGAGAAATTCAAGATTGTGTTCAGGAGCTTCTCAAAACGAAGACTTTTGATGACGAGATAGCCGTTGCAGAAGCCTTAATCGATGAGCATAATTTAGAAAATCTTGAATCTTTTATTGAAGAAAGTTCTGGCTTTATCCTAACTGAGAAGAGGGAGGAAATATTTAATGAAATTATTTTTGAGAAGTTTATGCCCAAGAATACTCCATATAGTGTTTTAATTGGAAACTGGGGGAGCGGCAAGAGCGCTTTGATGAATGAATTAGTAAGCCTTGCTGATGAAGAAAGAAAGTATCAAGAAACACCTCTCAAATTAGAATACGGGGAATATGAGGTTCAACCAGTTCATATAACAATGGTTGAAGGTTATACAATTCGAAATTTCTTAGAGGAAATTCTTAAACAATTGAAAGAAGGTAAATCAAGTTCTTGGTTAATTAGCTCTTATAGGGGGATAAGAGATGATAGGCTGGCAGTTTCAACGAGTGACGATCTGAATAATTTTAAGGATATTGCTGGAGAAATGAAAGAATTTTCGAATGGTCAGATTACTGAAGTGTTAGTGTACCTATCGAAGGAGTATAAAAAGAGTTCTGACGGGGAAATTCTTGGATTTTTCATTGATGAAGTAGAACAAGCTGCAAGATTCCAAGAAGGAGAAAAACTCAATGATGTCGTTAGATTCTTTTTACGACAAGTAACTGAGAATTCTAAGAACTTCAGTAAAAATGACCCGGCAGCGATAACTGTATTCAGCATCGCCAGCTTTGAAGTCTTGAGAGAATATGGAAACTGGAGAGGAGACATCCTTGATAGATTGGAGAGAGAACAGATGCGTCTAGACATGACGCCGGACGAAGCAAAGGAATTAATGCAAGAGATACTTAATAACTATCTAACTGCAATTACAGCAGACTTTAAGTCTCGGACTGATGATGCGGAGAATTGGTATGAAAAATTAGAAGAGGCACAAACTCCTGAGGATGAAAATTATACTTATCCTATTAAGGAAGAAGTCCATAACTATATCGTTCATAGGGTTCTAGACAGAGAAGAGACTTCGGATACTTTTGTAGAGGACTTCCGATCATATAAGTATTTGATGGGTTTGCTGTTCGATGTACCTGAAGAGGTGGGATCTGAGCCTATTGGATTTGTAGATTTGATCAATAATGGTAAAGAGATAAAGTATCAATTAGCTAATTATGCAGGAAAACGCTTGGAAGGCATGGACAAGGATGCTATACCGGACGAAGAATCTATCAATAAAACTATTCAAGATACCTTCACTGAATTAGATAGTACTGAAAAGAGTCTACTTGCTGCTGTTGCTATTTATGCCCTATCTCGAAAGAATGAAGATAAAGCTCATTTGGATAAGGATGAATTGTCGGACGAAGTTGATTTTGGAGAGGTAGAAAATGTAGATACTGAAGAAGTATCCTCTCTTATTGACTCGATAAGTGAAATACCAAATGAATTCTTTGAAGCTGGGGATGGAAGGTTAATATTTAATATATCTGAATTCTTGGACTCCATGAAGGGCGATGTGGCGCCTGAAGGAGAAAAGAAGAGGTATAGAGAACTTCTGAATGAGAAGGAGCTGTCTACGGTTAATAAGACGCTTAGCGAGATGAATACTTTGGAAGCGCTATACCACTACTATAAGGATGACTATGATGTTCAATTACAAGATGAAAAACTTATTGCTGAGCCGAAGAACGTTAACCTCGTAGGTAAGTTTATAATTTCTACTAATGAGGCGACTGAAGATGAGATTAGGGATCTTATAGAAAAGGATAATACTCTCAATATAGGACTGATAATTTCAGAGTCTCAAGATAAACCGTATGTTAATGCCGAGGTAATTTTGCCTAATATTCTCTCAGAGTATGAAGATGAGTATTCAAGTAAAGCAATAGGCATTTTTGATAAAAATGACTTGAAAACTCTTGCAAGCGATATAAACCATATTAAAAGCTGTGGCGACTATGAGGCTAAAATGACTGCTTTACGGGTTGCCGCTTTTTTAAGAGTTGATAGAGAGGGCTTGAAAGAATATAAGGATAATCCTTTACCCGCAACGCCCCTTGATGCTGACGTAATCGATAAGATAAAACCTAATAACTCAATGCGTGATAGCTGGGTCTCCAACAGACTCAAATTAAGGAATACGTATGATGGACAGGATATCTATGATCTAATTTATGCCATCCAAAATAAATTAGAGAAGAACTCTGAATCGGTGTTATATGAAACAGCTGACTTCTTTGATGAGCTAGATGACGAAGATAAAGTTCCTAATATCCCTTATATAGATAACAATAGTTCTGGCAAAAATACATTTGAGGCCAAAGTAACAGGAAGCAACGAAAATGGTGATGCTCAAAGTAGTTATTGGGCACAGGAATACTTCATAGATGAGGAGGGAAGAATTACGCCAACTGAAGACTGGAACCAAATATATGAATTAATTGAGGGTATAAGTGAGAAAGTAGAAGAGGAAGGGTCAATAAGTTATCCCGAAGTTGAAAAAATAATATTTGGTACTAGCAATTTGGGCGGTAGCACCAAAGGCCTAGTATACTTAATCTTGCTAATGGGAGAGGTTAACAAAGAGTGGCATATTTCAAATAAGGGAGGAAAACTCCGTTATGTAGAAATTGAGGAATGGGGTAATGTACCGCAGAAAAAGAAGAGAGATCTTAAGAAGGACATTAAGAATTCCATTAGGGAAGTGGTTGCGATTTCGGTACAGAAGGGAGAGCCTAGCTCCGAACTTAAGAATTTGGCACAATTGTATTCAGAATTAAATGAAATAGATGAGAATGAAGATGGAGCACTCGATGAGTTAGAAGCTATAGATGCACAGTACCAAGATATTGAAATCGATCTGCCGGAATCTGAGCTCTTGAATATAGATATCATTAGAAGTGATGTGATAGAGGATGATTATCCTAATGTCGGCGATCATTTAAGAAAGATTAGAGAAATTAGTGGTTCAGGATCTACACTTTCGAAGGCGATTACTAAGAGAGTTTCAAAGCTAAATGATAAATTAGCATTAGAGGTTTCTGGGCTAGAAACTACTCGTGAATTTTCGGAGATGCAGGAGCTTATTAATGATCTAGACAGCTCCTATAGCTTAGATTCTGAACAGGTAGAGGAAAATGAACCAGAGCTTGTTTTAGTTCTCAGAGAATGTTCTGAAGAGTTTAAGGGCAAGTCGACTGAAGAGATACACTCGACTTTTGAGGAGAAAGTTGATACGCTTGAAAAGAAAGCTTCGGCCGGTGAGTCTTTGAACGAAAGCATATATGATCTAAGAGATTATGTGGATAGAGTTATTCCTGCTGAACCGCATACGACCTTTAGTGAAGAGCAAGTAGAGGAGATGCATGATTTACTGAGCCTGTGTAGAGAAAATATTGATGAGATCATTTCAGAGAAAATTAAAGAAGGTGAAGAGGCTGCCGATAAATGTAGAGAGTTAGCACAAACAGAAGTGTATAAAGCTCATAAAAAGGAGCTTCAGCAAATTGCACGAAAAATAGAGAGTACAGTCAGTCAGTTAAAGAATGATAAACGAAATCCTCTTGAATCGAAAGTAAGAGAACATGTAAGAAGTTTAAATAGACAAAAGGGAGAAGAACTTAACGAAATAGAAGAGAAGGCTGTGGAGGATAGTAAAGAGAAAGTAGAAAAGTGGAAATCCAGTAATGGTATTGGCAAGGAAGTAAGTTTTGAAGATATTAAAAACCATACTGGGGATAGCTTAGAAGATATAGCAGATAGGATTAGCCCGTCTGAATTGTATTCTTTGTATGATTCAGCAGACTCGGAGGAAGCTCGTGAAGCAGCTATTTCTATTATGGCTAAAATCTGTATGAATGATATTGTGGAGGAAGAATAAATATGAATAATAATAATTTTATTGGGTCAAATTCTGAAGAAGAGAACATATCGGGGTATATAGGTAGAACTTTCGATTTAGAAGGAGATAATTCCTTAGGTGAAGATGTCTACTTTGACCTGAATGAACCACATATGATAACTATATGTGGGAAAAGAGGATATGGAAAGTCGTATACATTGGGTGTATTTGCTGAGGAATTGATGAGCTTGAAACATAATCTTCGTAAGAATATGGCCACTGTAATAATTGATGCAATGGGAGCATATTGGAGCCTCCAGGAGCAGAACAAGAATGGAGAGTTACTCGATGAATGGGGACTGAATCCTGAAGGATTCCCTGTAACTGTATACTATCCAAATGGTTTGGAAGACAAGTATGGGGAACATCCTGATTATTTCCATAAGGGCTTCAAGCTTTATCCCTCTGAGTTGTCTGTATCGGACTGGTTGTTCCTGCTAGATATTAAAGAAACTCAAGCTCAAGCCGGTGCTTTAGGAAATATTATTGAGAATGCCGAAGAGCAATATGGTAAATTTTATGGTTTAGATGATCTTTTAGATCAGTTAGAGAAATCTGAAGTTAATGAAAATGTCCAAGAGGCTTTGAATAGGAAATTAAAGAAGGCACAAAGTTGGGGCATATTTAGTGAAGAGGGAAATGAAATTGAGGATATAGTAAAGGGTGAAGAGTTTGTAGTTTTAGATTTGAGCGGCGCTGGCGAGTTGCCATGGAATGTTAGGACTACATTAACAGCAATATTATCTAGGAAGCTATATAGTAAGAGAGCGTTTGCTAGAAGCGAAGAAGAAATAGCTAAAGTTAGAGATAAGTCCTTTGACGCTAGTTTTCCGTTAGTGTGGTTGTTTATAGATGAAGCGCATTTATTTGCACCTTCTGGTGGTAAGACTTCCGCTACTGATCCTCTTATAGAATGGGTTAGACAGGGTCGAAGACCAGGATTATCGATAGTTTTGGCTACACAACAGCCAGGATCTCTAGATCATAGAATACTCTCTCAATGTGACACACTAATAATTCATCGTTTAACTGCAGGGAAAGATTCGGATGCAGTTGGGGAGAAAATATCTGAGATCCATGATAGTAACTCAATAAGGCATTATATGAAAAATCTTCCGGAGGAACCAGGTTATTCCATAATTATGAATGATAAAACAGAAGAAATTGTTCCTGTAAAAATCAGGCCTAGAAAAAGTTGGCATGGTGGAGGAAGTGCCAAGCTTGATGAGTTTCTTGACTAGTTTAAGTGGTGGCTGAGCTCTAAGATATCAATTTCTTTTTTACTTCCATTGATGTATCTTATTTGATTATTTTCGAGATCAAATTTTATCTCGTCTCCGAGATAACCGGTTCTCTCCAATTCTCTCAATTGATCTACATCTCCTTTATCCCAGCAGATAAACTTCTCAACGTGTTTGAGCGGTTTCTCCTCTTCCAAGAAACTGCTCATTTTTGGATATAGGGCTGCAGGGAAGACTTTATTTCCATTCTGAATTATAGAATTAACTTCTTCCTCTGGAGAAAATTCTGCTACACTCATTTTTTGTGGAAGTTTACCTCTTTCATTCAATCTTTCTACAGCGGCCACAGTCTCTACAGCGTTTTTAGGGGTTAAGTTTCCTCCGTTAGCGATAGTTGACTTTACTCGGCTCTTTCTTTTTTCGATAGAATCAGATATGTTCTGATTTCTCTCTTTCTTTGTGTCAAGTCTCCTCTGGTTTAGATATTTCTTATACCAGGGATCTTCCATGACTTTTGTCATAAAGTCACTAATTTCTTCGACAACAGCCTGGTAAACTTTACCTGATTTGTTTCTAACTTTTTCTCTGTTAGCTGAAAGTTCGATATCTTGGCAGTTTGCCACGAAGAACATGTGGATAAATCTTTGATCCGAGCTTACAGCATCATTAACTCTCTCCACTTTGATATGGTCTTTAGCTAGCCAAACTCCAAATTGAGATTTATGGCTTCCATAGGTGGCTAATTGGTTCCTAGCTTCTTCGCCACCAACCATGCCTACAATCTCCAGAGTAGTGGTTTCCCCATTATCGAGGTCTATTTCTATCTCTTTCTCGGGATATACTCTGCACATGTGTTTTGAGGGATATTCTTTGCCCTCAGGATCCTTATTCTCTTCAGGGAACTCGAACTTATTGCTCAAAGTCATAGTGTCTCTACTGTCATCAATTTCCTGATCTAAATGAACGTGTATGTCCATTTCTCGAGCATCTTCATCAAAGTAATGTTTAGTTGAGCCTCCGATAGTTTTCCACTTAATATAATGCTCTAATTTGTTGTAGGTAAGGCCGCCTGCCTCAAGGCCTTCTCCGGCCTTAAAGTTGTGTATTCTAATTTCTGTAAAGGATCCCTGTGTGGTTTCTTCTTCCTCGACCGCGTATTGAGGCATTTCTTTGTTATTTAGCTTCTGCCAAGGATTTTCCATACTGGCATGGATCTTTTTGCCGTTTTTAGTGGTATTTATCTCTAGTTTATCGCTTTTATAGTAAATTTTAGTGCCGTGTCCTTTATGTCCGATTCCGTCTTCTTTGAATGAATTACCTAAGTCGAAGAATGATTCAAGGTCTTTCTTAGACATTCCTTCTCCGTCATCCCGGATAGTGATTATATTCTCTCCGTCTTTAGATTCTATCTCTATCTCTACAGTTGAAGCACCTGCATCATGTGAATTTGAAAGGGCCTCTCTGATTAGCTCTAAAGGATTTTCGAAGTCGCTCGCAATTTCTAAAAATTCGTTAACTTGATTTACCTGTGGAGTACGCTTCATTTAATCACCTAAAAATATTCCTCTAAGGATTTATTAACAACCCTATATGCGAATTTCTTTATATTTTCTTTATTACCTACTTTGTCTTCAATGTGGCGCCTTAGAGCATCTTCGCCATCTCTAATCTTGCCTTTGAGCTTTTCTATCTCTCTTCTTTGGATTTCCATGTTATGAATGGCTACTGGCCCATAGATATCTTTCTTATATTCTGCATTACCTTTCATTTTCTCTCTCAACTTCTTATCGGAACATACTCTGCAGTCGCAGTCTGAGAAATTCTTTTCTCTTGCCTCATCAAGGCTGATATGGTTTGTTAGAGAGGTCATGTAATTTCCGTTTATTGCAGATTGGAAGTATGTGCCTGAGTCGAAAGTATCAGCTCCAAGTAAAACTAGCAAGGGAATTGCACTGCTGGAGATGCCTAGAACATGCATCGGCATTTCATCTAGCCCTCTTTCTTCCATTACTTCTTTACAACCTCCTACAGCATCAATAAGCGTATTATAGTCGTCCTTCTTAGGGACTAGGCTTCCTAAAGCTATGCCATCAAACATTTCATCTATCGGTTGTTCAAATTCTTCTTCAGCTTGGTCGAAGAATCTTTCCATCATACTCTTGTTGTAACCGTGGACTGTAAGATACCTAGCGCCTTCAAAATCTTCAGAAATTTCAATAAACTCCTTAGCATTTTTTATTGTTTTTTCTGCTTTTTCTACACGCACTTCATAGCTGTCGTCGGGTAGAATTGGGTGGTCGAGGTTAACAAGTATATCTCCACCTATCTTTCTTTGGAGTTCATAAGCAGCTTCCTGGTCAATTTCTTTTTCAAAATTATTTCCTTGGAGGCCTCCTTGTGTCATTACCTTAAATCCTCCAGAATCGAGGAATATAGTGCCTTCAAAGTCTTTGAATGCGTCCCATTCTTTGAGTTCTTTGCTAAGATACTCTTCCAGCTTTTTTTCACTGATAGAGAAATCGGTTATTGAGGATACTGATGTCATCACTCCATCGAAAAGGTCGCTGTAGTCATCTCCATCAGAAACCTGGTTAGGGTGGTTTACCATGAACTCCTTAACTGTTCTATGGAATCCTCCGCCAAAAAGGGCTTCTTCATTACCTCCTCCGTAAAAACTTACTACCGGAAATAGGTGTGGGGTCTCTAAGTCGGTATCTTTCAGGTGTAAATGCCCTATTCGGGCATCTCCTGCTTTTTCTTTTATTTCAAATTCGCTCATGTATACATGTTATGCGCTTGATCTTTTAATCCTAATTAACGTAGTTCTCCAGAGATGAGCCAGTAACCATTTCCTTTAAGACTTTACCTTTTTCTCCTATACCGTTTCCTTCAATCATTTGAAGCTCGTGTTCTTCAGTTACTACGTCTTCAAGGCCTTCTATTGCCTTTCTGTACTCTTTTCCGAGATTGCATACTATTTTGGAGTAATTATTTTGTTCTAGATGGTTGGCTATTTCCGCTATGACTTCTTTATTAAGCTCTCTAGCTCTTTCTTCATCCATAACTTGGTCATAGTGGCTGATTTCTTCATCGGGCCGAACTATTCCGTGTTTAGCAGATAATATCAGCATGTCTAGGTTTTTATTTAAGCCAAAGTCTCTTCTTGCTTTTTTGATTATTCTGAAGAAATATCCGTCGTAGAGGTCTATCGCGGGGACTTGTCCCTCCACTTCATTTTTTGTTGCTGAACAAGACTGTATTAGGAGTGTTTTTCCTTCGTCCATAATTATTATTTCGGGCCATATCTTTTTCTTTGTTTGATTTAGCCAGGAGTATTTCCTTGAGAATACTTGAGTATTATTTTTATAATATTCAGGTAATATTATTTTGCCATGCCTAAGATAACTGTCGACATTCCAGAGCACCTACTGGAAGATCTAGACAAACATACAGGCGATGACAAAAAATTCGTAAACCGCTCAGATGCAATCCGCGCATCCATAAGAAAAACACTAGATATAATGGACGAAATTGACGAAAAACATGGCCGAGCAGAAGATGCCAGAGAGGAAGAGGAAGAATGATAGCAAACATCCTACTCTGGATATTGCTCACACTTACAGGAGCCACAACCACAGTATTACTAGCTGAAAAGTACGGATATGAATTAATTATAGGAGTATTCTCTGGACTAATAGTTACAGCACAAGTCCTCGCTAACAAGACAGTAACCATACTGGAATTCACAGTTCCTGCAGGAGTACTAGTATACTCAACCAGCTACCTTCTCACAGACGTTCTAGCAGAATTCCATGGCAAAGAAGAAGCCAAAAAAGCAGTATGGAGCGGATTCATGGCCTCAATCCTCCTAGTACTAAGCATTAACATAGCAATCACTTGGCCCTCCGCAGCATTCTGGAAAGCACAAGAAGCATTCGTCACAACGCTAGGAACAACATGGAGGATAGTAGCAGCATCACTCGCAGCCTACGTAGTCAGCATGAACACAGACGTCTACATATTCCACAAAATCAAGGAATACACAGGCGACAGCAAACTCTACCTAAGAAACATGGTCTCCACAGGCGTAGCACAGTTCATAGACACAGTAATATTCATCATGATAGCATTCTACGGAGTGATGCCTGTAATACCCTTGATTATAGGACAGTACATAATCAAGCTAGCAATCGCCGCCCTTGACACACCGTACATCTACCTAGTAAAATGGGCAAAGAAACAATCCTGGTTCAAAAGCAGCACCTTGAAACCAGACTTCCTAAACCGAATTACAGGAGGCGAGGCCTAACACATATGAAGGCCTTCGTCCTCCTCTCAGGCGGAATAGACTCTGCTGTATGCCTTCAAAAAGCAGTTAACGAGTTTGAAGAAGTCGAAGCCATACACTTTGACTATGGACAGCAAACAGAAGAAATTGAAAGAGAAAATGCAAAACAGCAGTGTAAAGAACAAGGCCTAAATCTTCACTTGATAGATTATAGAGAAGTGTTTGCAGAATTTGCTGAAGGAACAATTAGGGATCAAGACTACAGTAGCGACAACTTATCTGAGAATCAACATTCTGTAGGTTATGTACCTCAGAGAAATCTTCATCTTCTAACTTCTGCAGCCGCTAAAGCCGAACATGAAACAGAAACTGGAGAAGAAATTGCGTTATTCTTCGGAGCCCAGGCAGGGGATGAAGAGGACTATCCTGACTGTAGGCCTGAATTTGTGGAATTAGCAGAGAATGCGATCAATGAATCTACAGAACAACATAAAGTAGAGATAAAGACCCCTTTATTGGATAAAAGTAAGACAGAGGTGCTTCAAGAAGGGGAAAGCCTAGGAGTTAACTGGGAAAATACGTTCAGCTGCTATAATGACGAAGAGAAAACGCCTTGCGGTGAATGTCCGGCCTGTGTTGAAAGAAAAGAGGCTTTCGATAAAGTAGGTTTCGAAGATCCTGTTCTCGAATAGCCTCTAGTTTTCCTCTGTTTCTATTTTTACCGTGATTCCTGTCTTGCAGTTTTCACATTCTTTCTCAGAAACCAGTTTGCTTAATGGATTTGCTGCATCGCATTCTGGACACTTTATAGAAGGTAGTTTCGCTTTCTCAGTAGCATAGAAAGTTCCGATATCTTCGCTGCTTAATTCAAATTCTGGCATAATTACAGTTGTATGGTTGAAATTTATGTGGCTAACTAGAAGTTATTCTGAGCTGCTTTCATTCCAATCAGCTAATGTTACAGATTTCTCATTCTGTGCCTTTCGCTCCCAGTGTTTGAACTGGTATGCCGCAGACTGCTGAGGTAGCCAAGGTTTATCCTGGTCATAACCTCTGTCCTCAGGATGAACCCACTCATCATCCTCTTCCATAAATGATTATAGCCTCCTATGCAGATAAAGTTACTTGAGAAATTATTTCGGCCTATATCTCTTCCAGTTTCCTATTAATCAAAACAGTTAAGGCCTGATTCAAAGTCCATCCTTCTTCCAGACTTTTTTCCTTTAATTTTATCAGGCAGTCTCTTGGTAGAGTAAACTGCTCTGAAGCAATGTAACTTGGAGGCAGGTCCTGAATGTAATCATCTATTTTGTCTTCTTTAGACATATCTCTAGAACAAATAACTACGCTTTAACATGTGGCCGACCCGTTTCCGCTTCTTCCGATGCTAAAAAATATTGGCTTAATTATAAACTACTCCAGACTTGGGGGATATTAACTAGAGGAATCTTCCTGATAAGTTTTCAGTTAAATAGCGAAACTCGAATGAGGCTTTCTCGGTAAAGAATTAAATGGTAAGATACATCCTATCTATGTAATACTATGACTTTGAAAGAAGATATCAATGATCTAGATAATTCTTCAGGAGTTTACTGTATTTACGACGTTGATGAAAAGCCAGCTTACGTAGGTAAGACGACCAATGGCATTAAGAATAGGTTAAGGCAGCATTTTATCAGCCAGACTTCCAGTTTAATAGGTCATGGAAGGTTAGATGTGTGGGATGTATACTATGTAGAGTACTGGAAAACAGATAATACAGATGATGCTGAAAAACAACTTATCTCTCAATTAAAGCCTTATCTCAACTTAGGTGGTCTTGGGGAAACACATGAAGTAGTAAATCCGAACTCTCCCTCAGGAAAGCTTCAGGTCATCTCTAAAGAAGAAGCTAAATCCCGTAAGGAGCCTTACAACAGGGCTAAGCAGAAAATTACTCATATTGACAGGATGCTCGATAAAATAAAAAAGGCAGACCATGGGGAAGATGTCCAAAAAGTACTTTATGAGCATTTAGATTTGCTAGAAGATAATCTGGATGAGTTTTTGGATGTAAAGGACTAAGACTGAGTTACCTAAGGGCCTTTTCTACGTAGTCTTCTTTAGGCCTGTAGGCCTCTAACTCGCCTGAAAGATCAGACCTCAGATTTTGAAGCCACTCAGGCAAACTATTATTCCTTTCATAACTCAGTAAGGCCTCTGCAAAATCATCACGCAACATATCCTTAATGCTAGAAGAAGCCTCAAAACCCACATACGCAGAAACATACTCCTCCAAGAAGCTCTGGAACTCATCTGGTGTGGAGTTTAAGTCCCAGATATCCTCAAAAACAGAAACAAGGCTTTTGTCCAGCTTGAGTTCTTTTCTTCTAGAATTTTCCATTTGTTCTTTCTTAATAAGTCCTTCCTTCTCGAGAGATCTGATGACATCTCTGATTTGACTCTTGGACATCTCTAAGTCTTCGACTAATTTAGAGAGGTATACTG
>JBDGSH010000112.1:0-4332 GCA_042217665.1 Candidatus Nanohaloarchaea archaeon | reverse complement strand
TTACAGGTGTCTTAACTGGATTCTGACACAGATATTCAAGAACTGAAGGACGAAATCCGAGAATTTTGCGAAAGAAGAGACTGGGGCCAGTATCATGATGGAAAAGAACTGTCTATAGGAGTAGCAACCGAAGCTTCAGAACTTCTTGAGCATTTCCGATTCAAGTCAAAGGAAGAGATAGAAGAAATATTCGAAGACCCGGAGAAATCAGAAGAGGTAGAAGCCGAAATGGCCGATGTATTCTACTTCTTACTACGCATGGCTCAAGTATACAACATAGACCTTTCGGATGCGTTAAGTGAGAAGATGGACGAGAATAGAAAGAAGTACCCCGTGGATAAATCAAAAGGCTCAAACAAAAAGTACACAGAGTTGACAAATAATGAGTAAAGTTTCAGAGTTTACGGATTCTCTCAAAAACGAGCAACCTATTGGAGAATTTTTTGACCAACTTCCAAATGAACTTGGCAGCTGGACTCAGGTTCTAAGAGGTACAGAGGTAGGAACTTCGGAAGAAATGATGAGGCAATACTTTGAAAATAAGGAAACCTTTGATGAACTCTTTGATCTTTACGTAGGAAACAAGTCAGAAGTTAGAGAGCGGTTCGACCGAGATTATGTAGAAAGTCAAATGCCAGATAATTGGAGTATTCCTTGGGAAAGTGCCGTGTTCGTCGCAGGAATGCGTTATCTGCAAGATAAGTTCGATCTCAATATCAATTTCAACCATGTTAAGCTCAAGTTTTTGCTAGATGCAAAAAGGAAGGGTCTAGCCCCTAAGAATGTATTTTTACAGCATTCAGGCAAAGAGGAACATCTTGATCTCAGTATCCGAAATCCTCTTGAAAAAGAGTCTTTCAAGGAAGAACTTGATGAGGAAGATGAAGAAGAACTTGAAAGCGAATTCTATGCTTGGGGCGCTACACCAGGAACAAGCAATGAGTCCTACTGGGATCAAATGACTCCAGGAGATCTAGTGCTGTTCTACTTAGACAAAGAATATGTCTACAAAGGAGTTGTTTCCTATAAAACCGATAATTCTGGCTTGGCCGAGAATATATGGGGAAAGGACGATGAGGGCGATACTTGGAGGTATATGTTCTTCTTTGACGATATAGAGAAGATAGAGCTAAGCGACTCCGAAGTAAATAGAAAGCTTGGCTATGATTCAGGTTACTATCCTCAAGGACTAGTAAGATCAAATACAGAAGACCTTCAACCAGTGGTATCAATGGTTAACAACATAGACACTTCCGACTACTTCATCCTTCGAACAGGCTCAGGAGGATATGAAGACAAGCCAGAAGACTCCTATCACTTCAAGGAAGGGATTCCTGGCTCTAAACAGCTAAGAGAAGCAGAAAATCCTAAATTCGTATATCAAGAAGATGGAAAATTCTATGCCAAAGGAATCATCAAGGAAATTAAATCAGAGGAAAGAGATGGAGAAACACATTACTTTGGCCAAATCAGCAATTACGAAGAACTAGATGAATCTGTACCGCTTGAAGAAGTACAAGAGAAGCTTTCTCCTAACTTCCCTGTCCAGTATGGAATTATTAAGATAACAGAGGACGACTATAACGAAATTCTAGGTAAAAATACTATGACTTCCGAAAACTCCGAAAGAGTTTCCAAGATGCACGATCTACTAAAATCACAGAAAAACGTTCTATTCTACGGGCCTCCTGGAACAGGGAAGACTTACCTAGCTTCTCAAATAGCTGAGAGATACTACAGCGAAGGAAATAACTTCGAAACACCTTCATTTGAAATACCACTAGACTCGTTCTCCACTTTAGAAGAAATAGCCGAAATAAATCAAGAGCATGGAGTTGAAGGCACAGGAAAAGGCTATACCGACGAAGAAGCTGAAGAAAAAGCCAAGAAGAAGATAAGAGAAATTGAATCCAACTGGAAGCAGCTAAGGCAATATCTAATCGATAATATATCTGATTTAGAGTCTTACCGAAATTATATACCAAACATACTGCGTGGAACAAATCAAGCTAAGAACTACATGTGGATGGGATTCCATAAAGGAGAAGAGAAATACTCTAAGAAACCTCAACTCCAAGTTAACATCGAGGAAGATGACATAAGAACATCCCTCTGGTACACTTCGAAATCGGAAGCGAGAACCAAATTGCTTGAATTCCTAGATGAGGCAAAGAGTGAAGATCTGAGTTTCTTAGATGAGATAAGATTAAGAACCGATGAGGAAGAGATAAAATACAGCCAGAACTTCGACTTATCTAAGATAAAGGAGATAGTCCAAGATAGTTCAAAGGTTAAAGCCGACTTCAGCATAGTCTTTGATGAATCAAAATTCGACGGGGATAACCTCAGTCCGAAGAAAATAGCAGCAGCTATTGAAGGCAAGATACTTCCGCTTTTCAAGTTCGCCACTGGCGAAAGGAATAGAATAGAAATATCAGAGAAAGGCAGATACGAGCTTGTTACATTCCATCCTTCCTTCTCATATGAAGAGTTCATTGAAGGAATTAAACCAACTAAGACGGACTCTGGAGAAGTTTCATATCCTATTCAAGAAGGTGTCTTCAAGGAGATCTGTGAAAAGGCTAGAAGTAACTCTGATCAAGATTATCTACTTATCATTGATGAAATTAACAGAGGTAACGTGGCCTCCATCTTTGGAGAGCTCATAACGCTCATAGAATCTGGGAAAAGAGAAGAAGTCGAGACAAATCTTCCTTATTCAAAAGAGCCTTTCACGATACCTGAAAACCTCCATATTCTAGGAACTATGAACACTGCTGACAGAAGCATCGCATTAATGGACGTGGCTCTTCGAAGAAGATTCTCACATGTCGAATTCAATCCAGATATTACTTCGCATGTCAGAGCAGGATCCTATGAGAGCAGAGAAGAAATAGAGAGGAAAGCTTCGGAAGGCGATCTAAAGGCATTATCTCTACTAGCTATCGAGAGCATGAATGAAGAGCTAATGAGTGACAGATACGACTTTGAATCAGGCAAGAAAATAGGTCATTCCTACTTCTTTGATTCCAGTGGCTCTGAGGAAGTTCTTCAAATCTGGAAATATGAGATAATCCCTCTTCTACAGGAATACTTCTTTGACGATTACAGCGAGATAACTAGATTCCTGAAAGATAACGAAAACACCATAATCAACGACGACATGAAGTCTATCCGAGACTTTGATCAATCTGAACTAAGAGATATGCTGGAAGAGATCAGCAGAACTGGTGAATGAAATGGTCCAGGTAAGTGAATACTCTGATGTTGAGTTAGAACTTACCGATGAAGATTTTCAGTTCATACAAGACAAAGTAAATGATGGAAATGAAAACAAACCCAAAATCAGATTGAATCCTTCTGACACGCAGGGCAGTTTTAAACTAAGGCCTGAAGGACATGTAGGCGTTGTCAAACTACCTTCAGGTAAGAGAATAGAGATAAAACCAAAAATTGGAACTGTAAAGCTTCTGCATATCTGGAACTATGTATCAGCGGATAATAATCTCTCATACGAGGACTTGGATACTACAAGCTTAGAAGAAGGAACACAGTTTTTGGATATTATAGCTGAGATATACCAGAAAGAAGTCCAAAAAATCATTCGCAGAGGCCTTTATAGAGATTATGTGGAAAAAGAAGAAAGATCTAACTTTGTCAAAGGAAAAGTGCTAGTTGAGAAGCAAATACAGTCTCCCTACCGAGATAAGATGCATGTAAAATATGAAGACATTACTGAAAACAACAAGCTCAACAAACTTATTCTACATGCTACAGATGTTCTTAGGCGGCGTGTTAATAATAGAGAACTCTCTTCGAAATTAAACAAACAATACAAGAAAATCAGGAAATCTGTCGATGAAGAAAGAATAACAAAAGGAGAATTAAACGAGATAAACACTGACACACTCAGCAACTATTACGAGAAGGCTGTATTGATAGCAAAACAAGTAGTAAGAAATACATACTATGAGAGCATATCGACAGGGCAGGCTCCTGCATACAGTTTCTTGATAAACATGAACAGACTCTTCCAGGACTTCGTAACTAAGCTGATGAGAGAAATATACCCTGAGAAGAGCGTTAATGAGAAACCAAGAAACTTGTTTAAGACCGGGAAAATCCGAATCAGACCAGATCTCCTGGTTTCATCTTCTCAAGGAACAGAGATAGTAGGCGATGTAAAATATATGGACTCAGTAGGATCCTCTGAGTTCCAGCAAGCAATCGCATATGGCCTTTCAGAAGATACAGACTGCTTCTTAGTTAGACAAGGCAAAGGAGAAATCAGAACTTATGAGATGGAAAAGAAAGACATTCGAGCCTATGAAG
>JBDGSH010000111.1:0-5037 GCA_042217665.1 Candidatus Nanohaloarchaea archaeon | reverse complement strand
ACAAGATCCTGGACTCCTCCGTCTCCAGAAGAATAATATTCCCACCGATCTCCCCGATACCACCGAAGAAAGAGAGCTCAGCACTCATTTTTATTCAATAACCTCTTCTTTACGCAGAATTTTCTTCAGATTGTTTCTATCCTTGAGCCAGAAATTCATTTCCCTGAGTTCCTGAATCTGACTTGTATCTAAGTTTAAATCCTCGTCTTTAGTGGTAGAAATCACATGCGAAGACATCTCTACGCCTTCTCCTAACCTCTTTTGAATATCCTTGACTCTTTCTCTCAACTTAACTTTTCCAATCTTCTTCAATTTATCTGGTTCGTGCACCATTCCATGAGGGTCTATGAAAATTAACTTCTGAGCATCTTGTTCCTTAATCCAGAGAATAAAGTCTGGATAGCCTCCTTCTGAAAAGCCTATGCCTCTGTTTCTTGGGTTTCTGAGCAAATAGACTGTGCTTCTGTCTAAAAGACCTTCCTCACATGTCCTCTCTAGTTTTTTAACCAGTTTCCTCTCGCCTTTATTCAAGGCCTGTGCAGGAACTGTCAATTTATCATTCTTATCTTCAAAGCTCTCTTTTACAAATAAAGGTCTGTAGAGACTTCTATCAAACTCTATCGTGTATTCGGCGTCAATTGTTTCAGGATTCTCAGTAATCTCCTCAATTTCCTCTAGTAGATCCTCGTCATCTTCAGGCACCTGGAACTTCAACTCATAATTCAGTTCAGGATCGGTATCCTCAAGAACCTTAAATTCTCTTCTTTTATCCTCCCAATCACCCTTTCGAGATTTGTAGAAATTGTCCAAATAATTTCTTAGGATAATCTTCACAACTTCCTCAATTTTCTCCTTTCTCTCAGTCAAACTTTCCGCATATATCCTATCCTCAGGACACCTCAAAGTAAAATGATTTTCTTCTATGATCTCTCTAAGAGATTCTTTCTCAAGAACAGTGTTTGAGTAATCTCTGCTCTCCTTATATTCCACTATATCCATGAAGATTGAGTCCCAATCTACCAACTTGAGACCGAACTTTTCATCATCTGCACTAAATTTCTGCTTATCAACTTCCAGTCCAGATTCATCTTCGCTTCTAAGAACTCGTACCTGAGGGTAAAGATCAACCGTAGGCGCGTGAGCATTGTCAATCTCTAACTTGTCAGTCGTTTCAACATTGTACTCTACATCATCTTTCACTCTAGGAACTTTCAGATTATTATCAACAAGATCTGAATCAACCTGTGTATCAAGAGATCGCTCAACAAATTTCTTGATGTTCTCCTCTTCAAGTTTATCTTCAAATTCTTCAATGTAACTAGCTTCGACGCCGAAGACGTTCAGTCTTTCAAGAATTTCAATTCCTTCAGGAGCCCTACCTTGAGAAAGCTCCATAGCAGAAGAACGCTTTAAGGAATTATTCAAGCCTTTCAAACGGATACCTCTACCGAAAATCTGGATAATTTCAGAACCTTCACTCTTACCTACACGCATAAGACCCATGTTAGAAACTCTATAGCTGTCCCAACCTTCAACGAATTTTTTTGCACCGATAAGGACATTTACATCAGAGTCTTCTGAATCAATATTATCGAACAAGGATTTCTTGAACTCCTGCTCTTCAACAGTTATATCGGAATTTTCCTCTACTCTATCGGTAAACTTCTTCGTATCTCCAATACTCACGAGGCCAAAGTAGTTCTCGCCTCTACCAACCCTGAGACCTATTTCGCCATCGGCATTTTTTAGACGAACAACAGTTAGAGAAGAGTCGGAATCAGCGTTGAAAATAATTTCTAAGATTTCAGAGTAAATTTCCTCTGGTGAGATGCCAGAACTCTCCAAATAGCCAAATCGGTCTTCGAACAACCTATTTCCGTCCGCATCTAAGAACTCAGATCCTGAAAGAATATCTTCAATCTCTCTAATTACTTGATATTTCTCCTCCAAGACCCTATTGAGGAAGTTTACAACTCTTTCAACATCTGAAGCCTTCTGCTTTTTGGAAACATCCCTACCGGTAGCGTTTACCGTCTGACCAACGAATATCCATAGTGGATCCTCAATATTGAATTCCTCTAATTGACCTTGATTCTCCTTGAAGTATTTCTTCTGTTCATAGAATGAGAGAAGGTTTGCAACTAGATACTTGTCACGTCGCCTATCCTCATCGTCCTCCAAGTTTAGTATATCGTAGTCTTTACCGAATCCGTCCTTGTGGAATTTATTGAAGGAATACTGGAAGATTATTGATTGCACGTATCTGTTTTGCAGCATTTCGTTATTGATAGAGTTCAAGGCCTGGCCAAATGTGGCGCTGTATTCGAAGGAGAATCCTTCATCGCCGATAACCTGTTCTCTGTACTTTATCCAGGTATCTCCCTGAGCTCCTTTATGGCCTTCATCAACGAAGACTAGGTTGTCGCCTTCAAAGATGTCTACGGAGTAAGTTTTATCACCGGATTCATCACTTAACTTGTGGATATCCATGACGCTGACATCAATATCTGCGTTCTGACTGTTCTCTGGTCTAAATCTCGCGGCATCAATCCCACTGGCTTCAAACTTATTCAAGTGCTGTTGGGTAAGACCTTCATTAGGTGTTATCAATAGAACGTTCTCCATCTCTCCATTTCCATATTTCTGGTACTGCCAGAGATTGGCATGCATAATCAGAGTCTTACCTGACCCTGTGGCCATCCAATAAGCCAACTTGCTCAGATTATCTTTAGCTGCAGAGTAAAGATCATCAGCATCTAAATCATTTCTCGTATCCTCTACAAACTCACTGAACTCCAGCCACAACTTATCCTGATCATTAAAGTATAGATCTAGGTAGACTTCTGTGAAAAGCAGGGAAAGCCACTGGAAATACTTCAAACGAATATCCTCATCTCTATTCCTGTTCAGTTTTTCCTCATACCCCTGGATATTCTTATCATACTCGGGAAGTTTATCTAGAATATACTGTTTGATGTCAAGATCGGAGCTTTCCTTAAGTTTCCTGGAAAATTCGCTTCTATTGTTTGCCTGAAAACCTTCTTCAGCATCGCTTAACTCATTTCTGAAGTCTTCAAATTTTTCTGCACCGAACTGTTCGTACAGGAACTCTTTGAGGACAAGTTTCTTGTCAAAGTTATCCACTACTTCCACATCCTTTCCTGGAATGTTTTCTCAATAGGTTTTGCCTCAAGAGCACTGTCATGATTGATATAGACAGTGTCCTCATCACCGAGTACCTCAGACTTCAAGAATTCTCTCTCATCCTCATAGAATTCTTCCTCATCGTCTTCACTAACAGGCCTCCAGACAACAGCTATATCTTCCTCATCCTTCGTTCCCTTGATAATCCTGTACTCTCTATCGAGTTTCTCATACCTTCGAATCTTCTCAACTTCAAGGCCTAAAAGGTAATTGAAGGTCTCAACAAGGTCAATAGTTTCTCTCTTGGCCTCATCACCTTCTCTAATCTTCATCTCATAGTTGAAAGGATCCTTCAAACCATCAAGATCCAACAGAGACTCCCCATCAACCTCGAAATTCAAGAAGTACTCCAGAGTATTCGAAGTAAACTCTTCTACACCTGTCTGGTCATCTCCAGTATCGAGGTTGTTGAGAGTGTCTTCGTAGTCCTCTATCTTTTGGTACTTGAAAACATGCGAAATTCCATCTTCTTCCTGAGGAACCCCGTCATTCCAGTTTGAGGAATAGACGGTTTTCTTAATTCGCGGTATTAAGGTAGTGCCAAAGTAATCTCCCATCTCTACCATGATGTACTCGTGGTTTTCATTTTTTGATCTATTAATCTCCAAAACGGCATGTGCAGTAGTTCCCGATCCCGCGAAATAATCCATCACTAACGAGCTATCTCCGCTTTTACTTGCCTCTATGGCCCTTTCTACGTTATGAATGGATTTCGGGAAGGTGAATTCAGAAATTCCCATGCTCGTAAGGAGTTTTGATCCGTAGCTTCCTGCATCGAATTTGGAGTCGCTCCAAACCGTTTTGTATGTCTCTTCTGGACGAGAGATCATTACCTCAATTTCTTGAGGATCATCGCTCATTTCTACTTTGGTAAAATCTAATCTATCTTGTAGGGTATCATGAGCATATCTCCATTTTCTCTCAACCTCATTCTGGTCAATAGGCCAAATCTTGAATCTATTATCTTCGAGCTCTTCGACTCTTGATTCCGGATGGAAGTCTTCATCAGGTACTTCTCCAATCTCCTCAATCTCGCCGTCTTTCACATAGATAGGGTAGAAACTCTTATTTCCAAATTCTCTCTTTGATTCACCGCCCCAGTTTCTAAGGTTTGAAAAATCACGTTTTTCTTCTGGGATGACTCTTGGGTTAATTGCATCTTCTCCCTCCTTATACAGGAAATAGGCATATTCATGAGTGTAAGAGAAATTATCTCCCTGTTTTCCACGAGGATTATGCACTACTGAGACGATGTCTTTCTTGTGGTCTGTGTATAACTGTTCAAACAGTAAACCTAATCTCTCTTGCTCATTTTCATCTATTGCAGTGGTTAAAACACCATCATCTTTGAGCAGATCTTTTGATTTGGAGAGTCTATCTTTCATTAGGCTAAGCCAAGAAGAGTGCTTATAGTTGTTCTTGTAAATGATAGCGTTATTCTTTGTGTTATAAGGCGGATCAATATAGATATGGTCAATTTCTTCCCTGTATTTAGTTCTAAGAAGGCTTATAGCCTGATAGTTTTCCGCCTTGTAGACGCTCCCTCCCACGTTATCATCTATGCTTGAGAAATTAGAAAGAATCTTGTATTTAAACTCTTCATCAAAATGCTTTGTATCAACCATCATTGAATGATTCTGTTTGAGGAATTCTTCGTCTATCTCGTCGCTTCCTGTGAACTGTTCAAGGCCTTGGTCTTCTTGTTCTTCAAGTGCGTAGAGGTCCTTCCATTCTTCTATCTGTTCTTCGTTTTCCAGAATTTCGGGGTATAGTTCCTTTGGTATTTTGTCGAGTGTTATGCAGTATTCGGTGTTGACGACGAATTTTTTCTTT
>JBDGSH010000110.1:0-13678 GCA_042217665.1 Candidatus Nanohaloarchaea archaeon | reverse complement strand
GTCCACGCCCCCTCCGTCTTCACCGCGGTCGCGGAAACGGGGCTTTCGCTCTACAGGTTCGGGAGGACGACCACCCTGACCGAGCAGAACGGGAAGGTCCCCGACTCGGTGTGGGAGGCGGTCGAGGATAACAGGGAGGAAGGCCTTCACACCCTCCTCCTGCTCGACATCGGTATGAGCGCCTCGAAAGCCGTGGAACTGTTGGAGGGCGCGTTCGAGGAGGTGCTGGTCTGTTCCCGCCTCGGAACTCCGGATTCCGAAACGGTTCGCGGTGAACCCGGTGAACTTGAGGTGGAAGGGTTCGAGGACCCTTCCTCGGTAGTGGTTCCCGCCGGGTTCAGTCCTAACGAAAAAAAGAGGCTGGAAAGCGTTAATAAGTAGAACACCGAAGTTTTCCCCCATGGACCTGCCGAAGACCGTGCATCCTTCCCCCTTCGCCCCGGACTTCGCATGGCGGTACGCGTGGCCTCTCGGCCTCTCCCTGCTTGTACTGATAGTCACGCTCCTCGGGGCGGGATACCTCAAGTTCCTGCCTTTCTCCCCCTACTACCTTGCCCTCCTATCCCTTCTTCCGCTGTTGAAGGTCGCGCAGGTCGAGGTGGAGAGGCGTGACACGGAGTACGAGTTCCACCGCGACCGGGTCATCATCCAGGAGGGTATACAGAAGGTGGAGCAGAAGGACGTTCTCTACGACAAGGTCACCGACGTGCACTCTACGACCACGCCCTGGGAGGAGCTGTTCGACGTCGGCAACCTTGAGATAAGTGTTGCAGGGCAGGACAGGCCGTTCGTAGTGGTCGGGATAAAGGAGCCGCAGAAGTACGAGGACTTGATAATGGGAGACTTCAGCTCCAGCCAGGTCGAGGACGTGAGGCAGGAGCTGGAGGACCTCGAGAGACAGTACGAGAACGGCGAGATCGGGAGGGCGGAGTACGAGCAAAACTACTACTACCTCAAGGGAAAGCTTGACGCTCTGGAAGAAGGATGAACGAGACACAGGAGAGGCTCGAGGAGGAGACCGAGAAATGGAGAGAAAAGCTGGAGGAACGCCTTGAGGACACAGGTTTCGAGGGAGAAGACGCCGAGGGGATGGTGGAGAACGCCGAGGCCTACCTGGAGGACTCCCGCCACTTCGAGGAAGAGGGCGACATGGTCAGGGCTTTCGAGGCCGTTGTCTGGGGATGGGCGTGGATTGAAATCGGTGAGGAGGTAGGGGAGATAAAAAGGATTTAGGGGACAGGGCCGGTGTCAGGCCCCGACCTCGACTTCTCCCTGGAGGATGTCTTGGAACTCCTCCTGGCTGTAAGCCTCTTCGAGCGTGTTCACAGCCTCCTCGTACTCGCCGGCCTGGAGGTGGCTGTCTATCCTTGAGGCCTCCTTATCGAGGTACAGGAGAGCGGAAATCTCCCTGTCCGGAGAGGAAACGTCTCCCCTCCGACCTTGATCGGAAAGATTTCTGGCCGGGTAGCTCCCCTGAACGGCCTCATCCGCCGTTTCTTCGATCTTGCTTCCTGCCTCGCCCAGGTATTCGAGAACCGTTTCCTGGACTTCGGAATCTATTTCTGCACCCATCGCTTCCATCTCGGCCATGTAGTCGGCCGTTTCATCGACTATCCTCGTCCAGGTGTGGCGCAGTACGTTCCCGTAGCCGACATCATCGTCCCACGCGTTCATACCCTGAAGAGGGTCGCTTAGGACGTTGAATTCGGCGTCTTCTTCTCCATAGAACGAACGGATGTTCCGAACGACCTGGGGGTTGTTCAGGTCGAGCCCATCGACATCCTCGATCCCGTAGGCCTGGGCGTTGCTTCCGACCACGTTTTGATAGGCCGCGTGGTCAAAACGACCGTCGTCCTGCTCCGAGAACAGGTGGCCGATAACCGCCATCACGTCGTTGTTGTGCTTCAGGTCCTTTCGGGCCAGGGTTTCGAGTATTGTGTCTAGCTGGCTCTCGGTGTACTCCTTGTCAGCCAGTTCATAAAGCTGTTCCATGCGCTCGACGACTTCCCTCCTCCGTTCATCCTTCTCGTCCAGGAGGTCCTGCAGAAGTCCGTTCTCGAGTTCGGAGAGATCTTCGGCGACCCCTTCTACATCGTCGCCCACTTCATCGACGGAACCTGCTACGTCTTCGACGTCCCCGCCGACCTCATTGACGGATTCGCCTACTTCTTCTACTTCACTGCTTACCGAGCCGAGTTCTTCCCGGGTCCTTTCTCCCTGTTTTTCGACTTCTTCGCCGATGTCTTCGACACTTTCGCCGACAACAGATACGTCCTCCTGCACCGTGTCGAAACGCTCTTCAACTTTCTCGGTCAGTTCTCTTATCTGCTCCTCCGTTGCTCCTTTCTCCTCGAGATCGCGGATACTATCTTTAGCTTCAGTCACGTCGGACGCCACGCTCGCGACGGTATCCGCGAGAAGTTCCGTCTGTTTGTCGATACGGCTGTCAACCTCCTCGACTTCGCTTTCGATATCGTCTGTAGGGTCTTCGTCCATTTTAATCACATCAAAGAATATACAGACAAACATTTAAAAACCCAACATACTTTTTTACTGTAAAGTAACAATAATAGGTTCCGGCCCACCGGAAAGCTTTTAAACATGGATTACTACTATTAAGTAACAATATGAACCCTGGTTATGATGCGCTCTCGGATATCGAGGAGGAACTCGGAAGAATTGAGCAACACCTCCGCAACGATTTCGCTGACGATATGCACGAGAGAAAGTACGAGGCCGCGTCCTCTCCCTTGACGGGTCTGGGTGAGGCGGCGTTCCAGTACGCGGAGGAAGAGGACCTTTCTCCCGAGGAGCAGAGCAGATTGGAAGCTTACAGGAGAAGATTCGAAGAGGCGGTGGACATCTCCGACCCCGAGGAAAGGTTCCACGAATCTCTCAGCATCATATCCAACGCGTTCCAAGATTTCGATATTTACGGTTTCCGCGGGGCATCCGGGTCTGGGACAGGATTTTCTGGAAGAGACACGGGAACGGAACCTCCTGAAGAATTCACGGGGTCCGAGGAGGACGGAACTGAAGATACAGAGGCCGATGAAACGGAAGGATACGACCACGGAAGGTCACTGAACGTTGGAGTGGAGCTTTATAACGCCGGAGAGGCGGTGGCGAGCCCGGAAAACCCGTACGAGCCCCAGTACACCGTTTCTCTGGAGGCGGAGGCCGATAACCGCGAGGAGGCGAGAGAATACATGTTGGATGCCCTTTCCTCCAGCGATTCGCTGGGCCTGGGGGCGCAGAATCAATCCTCGGGCAGAAATGTCAGCGATGGCGTTTACGACTTCCCGGACACCGAGGATGAGGTGCAGAGATTGATATCGGATGAACTTGAGTCTCATGCTAGCAGAATGCGAGGTTCTTCGGGGATTTACGGGAAGTACACTGTAGAGTTCACGGCTCTCCAGACCGATGTTCCCCTCCCTATAGAGGATGAGGGCGTTTACAGGATTCAGGCAGGGGTTTTGGAGGACGAGGACGAGGGGAGTCTATATGAAGGAGCATTTGGAACTTCCGACTGGTTCAAGGTTGAAGGAGCCGAGGAAAAGGAAGGCCTCGGAATCTCGGTCCAGACGCTTTCGGAAGGCGAGGACCTTACCGCTGCCACCCTCGGGGACAGCACCGGGGGCGTCGTCTCGAGCTTCTTCAGCCAGATGAATACCGAGGCCGAGGGCCGGTACTTCGCATCCATAGAACCCGAGAACATGTCCGAGGAGCAGTACAGGGCCGCGGTGGAGGAGATGGTCGGCGACGGGATAAGCATGGAAGCGGAGTGGGGCCGCGCGACGGATATCGTCGAGTTCGGGGACGATATTTACCCCGTCCTGGATCCGTCCTCGACCGTATCGGCGGAGGTCGATATAGGCATGGATGACCTCGAGTACCACGACGGTGTGGGGAGATATATCGTTCCGCCGGACGTTTTCGCCGGTGGCGGGTTGACCCCTGAGATGGACGCGGGCGGGGACTGGGCCCTTGAACTCTACGATCCCCGCGAGGACGGTTTCGGGTCCGATTACGCCGCCTGGGAGGGCGTGGACTCCTACGACCGGTTGGATGTCGCCGGCGGACTGCTCTCGGCCCTTGACTGGGTGGACCGGGGCATGCCGCTTGAACAGCCCGAGGAGAGGGAGGAGGAAGAGGAGAGGCACCGCTTCTCCGCCTGGGACTTCTTCAAGGAGAAGGGCCAGTCCAAGATACAGGCGCTCGTGGCGGACATGCCCGACCACGTACTCGGCGAGGCCGTGGTCAACCGCACACCCCTCAGAAGATTTGCGGGCACGGCTTAAACCTGGAAAATCGGTTTTGGCCTTAAAACCCGGTTTATCGCGTTAAATCGGGCCCGGGACGGTATCCGGGCCGAGTGCCGGGTTTATCGTCAGGAAACCGATTTAGGGCGGTTGAAAGGCAATAATCCGGTCTGGAGAGGCGTACCTCATAGGCCCAGAAACCAAAACTTTTTAAATGATACTATCTAATAGTGGTTATAGGTGGTTGGGAGATGGGTGGAATACAAGCCAAAAAATACGACCTCGACGGGGACAATCCGGACAACGATGTCGAGGCGTTCATGGAGGACCGGGAAGACCTCGTGAGGACGATACCTCTAGGCGATGATTCTGTCTACGGAATCGTCGAGAACACCCCTGAATACGTTGAGAAGGCCGAAAGAGCGGTCGGCGCGGTGAGGGCCCTGTCCGCCTTCGACAGGGACGGTTTCAGGGGGATTTACCGGGAGCTATCCGGAGACGGCGGCAGTCCTGAAAGTGGGGACGCGGTCGAACCACTTTCGGTTATGGGCGGCAACGGCGACAGCGTGTACTCCGCACTTAAAAACGCATTATAGACGTTCCAACCGCCGAGATTCGGGACTCCTGGAGCGCTCGGTCCGTGAGACGGGAGATTTAAATAGAAGAACGTGGATAGGATGGTTATGACGGGCCAAAAACGGTCGAACCTGGCAATTAGGTTTCTCACCATCGTGATTTCTGCTGTAGCCGCCACTCCGGTGGCTTCGGCCGCATCCTACTACACCTACGGAAGCAACCCTGTTACCGAGTTCATGAACCTGTATTTCCTCCCGGCAAACGCCCAGGTAACGGGTCTTTCGGGCCTCATATTCGGGGTCATCCTGCCGTTTTCCATCGTTCTTATACTCCTGTACATGGGCCTCGACCGGGCCATCGGTGGAAGGGAGGCGAAAGCGCTCGCCGTCCTCCTGTCCCTGTTCATAATACCCTCCGGGGGTTACCGGTTCATATCGTCGATGCTCCTCACCGTTTTCGGGCTGGGCAACATGTCCACCTCCGTCGGCGGTGTAAACCCGATGTTCCTGAGACAGATCATCGGGACGAAGGTGAACGTCCCCCTCCTCGGGAGTCTAGCCACGGTCGTCGGTCTAACCTACCTGTTCCATAAACAGCCGGAGGATTTCGGGGGCTGGGAGTACCTCGTGACAGCGGGTGCAGGTATCGCCGCGTACTTCATCCTCGGCGGCGACCTCACCGTGGTGTGGACCATGGTCGGCTACGCAATCCTCTTCTGGCTCGGGTTCGAGATCTTCCAGCGCGGCCTCGGGACCAACCGGATATCCGGAAGTATAGTCGGTCTGCTCGGAATCGCCATCATAGGTTTCGCGGTCATGACAGCATCTTTCCTGCCCGGTAACATCCAGGGAATCGGGGGGCTGATAGCTTTCATAGGGTTCTTCGGTATAATCATCCTGGTCGCGATACTGGCGGTGGCCGCTTACATCCTCATAGTGCAACCCGACAAAGTATTCGATCTGATAGGGGGCTGAAAAGGTGGTAAGTACAGATTTCAACCGTTGGATCCAGGCCGCCTACGAACTGGGCGTCTTCCGCTACGTCCTGCCGTTCCTACTCGTGTTCCTCGTGGTGTACGGCGTCCTCGAACGTGTCAACCCGTTCGGGGGAGGGAAGGAAAGAGTCCACCTGCTCCTGGCCGCGGTTATAGGCCTGTTCGTCACCGTGTTCACGCCTTCCGGCACGTCGATACCGGTTTTCTTCTCCAACTTCTTCGGGGCTGTGGCGGTCGCGCTCGTCGGTATGCTCGGAGCCCTCGTTGCCGGGGGACTGGTGTTCGGCGAGGATTTCACGGCCTCCGCCTGGGGCAGGGGGCTCGCGGGGCTTGGAGCCCTGATAGTGATCGCGGTCTTCCTCTGGATGGGCGGACTCAAAGTTCTTTTCCCCGGTGAAGGGTTCGAAGGCGTGGGAACGGTTTACATACCCGTGGGAGACCTTCTCGGGATAGCGGTGGTCGTCGGAACCGTCGTCTTCCTTTACTGGGCGCTGGGCGAGGAGTCGCAGTAAAAACCCGGGCAGAACTGTCAGGGACAATTTATTTAAACTACAACCCGTTAATTATCCTACAATGGCAATACTGGACGCGGTAATCGGCAACTTCCAGCAAATAGGGTTATTCAACTACGCTCTACCGTTCCTTCTGACTTTCGCGGCCGTCTATGGGATACTTGAGAGCCTGGACCTTTTCGGTGGAGACACCGAGAAGATCAACGGCATTATCGCCGCGGTTTCCGGGTTCTTCGTTATGAACTACGCCGCCACAGCCCAGTTCAGCCTCGGGCTGTTCTTCACCAACTTCTTCGGAGCGTTTTCGGTAGTTCTCCTGTTCCTGCTCGGGGTGGTCATGGCGATGGGGCTTACAGGGACGGACAGCGAGTACTGGAGTCAGGCCCGGACCGGTCTCATGCTTCTTGGAGGTCTCGCCGCGCTTTCAATCTTCCTGTCGTGGGGCGGCCTCTCCGTGATGGGCGTCGGGTCTCTGCCGAACTACCAGCAGTACCTGTTCGTCGACAGCACCACGCTGTGGACGCTGTTCATCGTACTCATCGCTATAGGAGCGATTTACTGGGTTTCCGGTGGAGGCGGTGAAGGCGGCGGTGAAGGGGGAGAGGAATAATAGTTTCAGTGGTATAGATGGCCCAGCCAGGATTCCAGCTGCTTTTCGAGAACCTGCAGAAGATAGGATTCTTCGAGTTCGCACTGCCTTTCATGCTGTTCCTGGCGGTTTTCTACGGGGTTCTCAGGAAGACGGAGGTTATAGGTGAGGACGAAGCGGTGCAGGGCGTTGCCGCGATCTCCCTCGCGCTCCTGACCACGTTCGGGATTTACGTGTTCATCCCGGCAACGTTCCTTCCACAGTTCTTCGGGGCTCTTTCGGTTCTCGTGGTCCTGATAATAGGTCTTATGGTCCTGGCCGGACTCGCAGGTTACGACGTTAGCGAGGGCGTAGAAGGAGGTACACAGACGTACGCTATCGCCGGGATGATATTCATCGTCCTCATCACATTCCCCGCCGTGTTCAGCCTCTCAGGTTTCAACTACCAGGTCTCACAGCAACACGCGACTTTCGTGCTGACCCTCCTGATGATTATCGGAATCGTGTACGTTCTCAGAGGATTCGGCGAATAGAACCGGGAGAAAACTTACCTTTCCTCCTTCATGTCCTCCACCAGCTGGGACAGGTCCCGGACGTTCTCCACCAGCGACGGTAGAACCTGCTGGAAGGCCTTCTCCATCCCACCGATACGTGATTGTGACTCCTGGAGGTAGTCCTCCATCTCGTCAACCTTCTGAACGACCTCCTGCTGGTCCTCGTCCTCCCTGACCTCTATCTCTTCCACCTCGTCCTCCATTTCGTCCAGCCGGTCCTTTATGGAGTCTATCTGGTCGTAAACGTTGTTGAACTCGTCCTCGACATCGGTGAAATGCTCCGCGACTATGGTCTCTATAAGCTCCTCTTCCCCCTGGGTCACTTCGCCCGCGGGTTCACCGAAATCCTCCTCTTCATCGGCCGTGTCCTGCTCCCTTGTGGACGGGGCGGTCTGCTGCTGGCTGGAAGGCAGCTGCTGTTGTTGCTGGTAGCCCTCCTGAGAGGTTCTCTGCCCGGTTTGCTGGCCGCCCTGCTCGCCGTATTCGGAGTATCCCTGTTCGTATCCTCCCTGGTCGGTGTAACCTCCTTGCCCTTCTCCTGCGCGTGGAGGCCTTCTACCTGCTTCCTGCTCCTCCACGGTCGTGTCACGCACCGCCTGGTTGATTGCCTCGTTGATTTCTCCGTAGGAAAAACCGCGGTCCCTCAGGGTCTCGGTGATTTCGCTCTCGCTGTAACCCTCGTCGCTGAGACGCCTGACCTGGTCCACCGGTGACTCTCCCTGCTCCTCCTCTTCCTCGTCGCCTCCGCGGAACCTGTCGAGAACACCCATTATCCTTCCTCCTCCCTCTCATCGAGTTTCCTCTCTATCATACGGTTTACCTCATACTTGGACACGCCTCCCGATGACTTTTCTTCTATCATGTCTTCGACCTCGCTCTCGGTCACGAACGAACTGTTCACGGGGTCCATAAGGTCGAGATAGTTCTCTATCTCGCTTATCTCCCGCTTGGACACCATCTTCCTCATGTTCCTCTGAACGTTGTTGATGTCTACCTCGAGGTTGGCGGCCCGGTCCTGGAGGCTCGCCACATCATCATTAACGTCCGACAGCTCGCTATTTAACTTTTTCGTGCGTTCAAGGAGCGTATCCTCCACGGTGTTGACCCTGGCGTTGAGGTTCCTCACCTTCTCCTCGAGGTCCCTGACCCTCCTGTTAAAGTCCTTGACCCGGCGTACAACCTCCTGTAAAGTCTCTCCGTTAGCCATTTTTGACGCCCTCAATCCGGGGATTATATTAAACAGGCCGGGTCTACAATATAATAGTTTGCAGGTGTCGGCATGGCGGTCGAAGATCTTGAAACCTGGGGATACGAGTACGATGATGACACGGGAAAGGTCAGGATCAACGCTCTTGGAAGCGTTTACGGTGCCTCGATAGAGGACTACGAGGAGGTCATGGCCCGTGTCATCGACATACTGAGAGAGGTGGGCGGAGCCAAATCCGTCGTTCTCTCCGCATCCAGGGAGTACGAGTACACCGAGGAACAGACAGAACTGCTTCAGGAAGTGGCTGAAGCCATCCAGGACATCTCACGCCAGGGTTACCTGGCCAAGGAAAACCTCAGAGCGGGGAAATGCGAGAAGTACTACCCGGAATGGAGGCAGGACCTCCAGGAACTCGTGACCAAGGATTTGAGGCGGGACCCGGTCGGAGCCTACGTCAAACTGAGGCGTGAGATAAGGCATAAGAAGGAGGACATGGAGGACGCGTACCCGCAGACCAAGCGGTGTTACAAGTTCTACATCCACGACATCCTCATCCCCCTGAAGGAGAGGCTGGAGGAGACCCAGATGGTACAGTCCGCGGATGAAGAAATCACCGGGTACCACGTCGGCGACAGGTCCATATACAGGGAGATGTTCCACCCTCTCGTCCGCCCGAACTTCATGCTTACAAAGTACATGTCCCTCCCCCCGGAAAGAGGGGAGGAGGTCGACCGTTACAAGGTCGGGAACGACGTGGAGGTTGAGATCTTCAGGGTTCCTGACGAGGCGCAGAAGGTGTACCATATCAACCCTCCGGAGTTCGACCTGTCCGAGGAGAAGTATACGATACTGGACGCGGCGAGGAGGTACATGGGCGAGCACCGGCCCGAATCCGAGGAGTTCGCCAAGCCGGAGAGGATGCGCGACGTTTTCTCCAACATCGGCAGGGACATGCTCGTGGATATATCCGAGCAGATGGGCACCACCCTTTCCTCCAGCGAACTCGACCAGTTAACAAGCATCCTGACGCGGTACACCGCAGGCCTTGGAGTCCTCGAACTTCTTCTCGCCGACGAGAACGTTCAGGACATCTACGTCAACTCTCCCGTCGGGAAGTCGTCGATCTACATATACCACTCGGAATACGAGGAGTGCAAGACCAACCTTATACCCACGCAGGACGACGCCGAGAGCTGGGCTACACGTTTCCGCATCCAGTCCGGCAGGCCTCTCGACGAGGCCAACCCGGTTCTCGACACCGAAGTCGAGGTGCCGGGGGGGAGAGCGAGAGTTGCGGTCATGACCCAGAACCTGTCGCCGGAAGGCCTCGCGTTCGCTTTCCGGAGGCACAGGGACGAGCCGTGGACCTACCCGTTGTTCATCGAAAACGACTTCTTCAACGCGGAGGCGGCGGCGCTCCTCAGCTTCATAATCGATGGAGGCCGAACGATGCTGATTTCCGGCACGAGGTCCGCGGGGAAGACCTCGCTTCTCGGCGCCTCCCTGCTCGAGCTTATGAAGAAGACCCGTATAATCGATATAGAGGACACGCTCGAGATCCCAATACCACGGCTTCAGGACATCGGATACAACGCCGAGAGGATGAAGGCCCGCTCCGTCATCACCCAGGTCGAGTCCGAACTCCCCGCGGAGGAGGCTCTGAGAGCCTCGCTGAGGTTCGGTGACTCCGCGCTGGTGCTTGGAGAGGTGAGGAGCGAGGAGGCCCAGGCGCTTTACGAGGCCATGCGTATCGGTGCGGTCGCGAACTTTGTAGGGGGAACAATCCACGGCGAGGACGCCTACGCGGTGTTCGACCGCGTCGTGAACGACCTCGGGGTTCCCCCCACCAGTTTCAAGGCCACGGACATAATCGTCTCCACCAACCGGCTTCGTAACCCGGCGGGGACTGACAGGTACAGGAGGGTCACGGGGATAACCGAAGTGAGGAAGGAGTGGAAGGACGACCCGCAGGACGAGGACGGTTTCGTCGACCTTATGAGGTACGACGCGGAGGAGGACGAACTCGTCCCGACCGACACGCTTCTCAACGGCGAGTCGGTCGTCCTCAACAGGATAGCGGACAACGTCCGGGAGTGGAAGAACGACTGGAACGCCGTGTGGGACAACATCCAGTTGAGGAAGAAGGTGAAGCAGAGACTGGTCGACCTTTCGAGCCACGGCGACCACGTGCTCGAGGCCGATTTCGTCTCCCAGGCCAACGAAAAGTTCCACACCGTCTCCGACGAGGTGGCGGAGGAGTACGGGGAGATGGACCCGGACCGGATTTACGCCCGGTGGAACGAGTGGGCCGAACGCGCGGCCGAACACGGTCTTGAAGGGGAACGCTAGGATGTTCGGAGACGACGATGAAGGAAGCGTGAGGGATGAAGAGATAGACAGGATTCTCGACGAGTACGATGTCGGGGAGACAGGGGATGAGGGAAGGGTGAAGTCCCGGGAGTACCAGGAGTACAGGAAGGCTGAAAGGGAGCACAAGAAAAGAACCGTCTATGAAAGGTTTGTTGACTTGACATCGTTCTTCACGTTCACGTTCGAGGACATGGAGGAGGAGCACAGGAACTCTTTGAACCTCCTGCAGTACGACATCGACCCGGAACAGGTCGCTCCGGCCTCGATAGTTGCAGGAGCGTTCACCATGGCGGTCGCGGCTGCTGTGGTGTTCTTCCTGCCGTGGCTTCCCACAGTCTTCAAGGTCGGGGCTCTCCTCATGCCTCTGACGGTTTTCTACTACCTCTTGAAGTATCCTTCCCTGAAGGCGAGGCAGAAAGTGGTGGAATCCTCGGAGAACCTGATAATGGCGGTTCTTTACATGGTCATATCCATGAGAGCGTCTCCCAGCCTTGAAAGGGCGGTCGCCTTCGCCGCCAGGCACCTCCGCGGCCCGATAGCGAAGGACTTCAAGACCATACTGTGGAAGGTGGACATGAGGGAGCAGTTGACGATGAGGAAGGCTGTGAGGGACTACGTCCAGGTGTGGAAACCGTACAACAAGGGGTTCGTCGAATCCGTCAACCTTTTGATATCTTCTCTTTCCGAGGCGAACGAGGAGAAGAGGAACGAAATCCTTTCAGATTCGATAAACCAGTTCCTGGACAACACGCGGGACCAGATGAAGGAGTTCGCCCAGACGCTTCAGATGCCTGTAATGGTTCTCTACGGCCTGGGAATCCTTCTCCCGGTTCTCGGCACCGTTCTCCTCCCTCTCATCGCCACCTTTATGGGCGGCGGCGGGATAATATACTACCTCATCTTCTTCTACAACATACTCCTTCCAGCCCTGGTAGTCTTCATAATGCAGAACCTGCTTGTCAGCCGACCGGTATCCTTCTCCTCCAGGTCCGGGAAACTGGAAGGGGTGGAAGGAGGGAAGATAGAGTTCGAGGTCCTCGGCCGGGAAATCAGGGTCAACGTACTGTTCCTCAGCATCCCTCTCTTCATCATCCTCGCGGCCTGGCCCGCGACCCATTACTACAGCATAATCGCTTCAGGTTCCGGGTTCCCTGTCTCCCCGTCCACCGTCACCCTGCTCCGCGAGATGATGCTTGTCCTCGCCGTCGCGGTCGCGGGAGGAGCCCATCTCATACTGGGTTACAGGTCGGTGCTGGAAAAACAGAAAGAGATCGAGGATATGGAAAGGGAGTTCCCTCAGGCTCTGTTCCAGTTAGGGAACCTTCTGGACCGTGGAACACCGGTTGAGGTTGCGGTGAGCCAGGTTGGGGAGGAGGTCCGCGGAAACCTTGAAATCGCGGGCATGTTCGACAGGATATCCGAGAACATCCGGAGGCAGGGGATGACGTTCAGGGAGGCGGTGTTCGACTCGGAGTACGGAGCGTTGAAACAGTACCCGTCCAAACTCATGGAGACCGTGATGGAGATAACTCTGGAATCAACCGAGAGAGGAACATCCCTCGCGGCCAAGTCCCTGCAGCATATCTCCTCCTACCTCCAGGACATACAGGAGACCCAGGAACGGCTGGAGGAACTCGTGGGCGACACCCTTTCCTCCCTCCAGTTCCTCGGGTACATACTCTCCCCCGTGATCGCGGGCATCGCGGTCGGGATGGGAAGCGTGATATCCATCTCGTTCAGCGCGATAGGAGGGACGATAAACAACACGGCCGCGAACGCCACGGCGGGCGCGGGAGCACCGACAGGTATATCCGGAGGTTCGGTAGGAATCCTGAGCGTGTTCAACTTCCAGAGCGTGATCCCTCCGGGAGTGCTTCAACTTGTTGTAGGAGTCTACCTGTTACAGCTTTCCGCGGTCGTTGGGACGCTGTACGTGAGACTGGACGAGGGCAGGAACCCTCCGAGGAGGAACGTGGTCGTGGGCAGGATGATGCTGTCCTCCCTGATTTTTTATACCCTGACGGTCCTGGTTATAGTGCTGGTGTTCGGAAGCATGATAAGAGGCGTGGTAGGATGAGAAACTTCCTGAGGAGGAAAGGAGTCGAGCACTGGAACCTTGCGGTGGCCGCCATAATAATCATCGTGATGGCGCTCCTCCTCGCCGCCCTCGTCCTGGGATGGGTGGAAAACGCGCAGGAGTTCATACTGAAGAGGTCGACCGAGGGATGAAAAAAGGCATGACAACACGCGGCTTCTGGATAGTCGTCATGGTGATATTCGCCATATCCGCCGGGGGAGCCGTCGCCTTCATGGTTATAGGCGGGGCGGAGTCCATGGACGTCTGCAGGTTCTGGTCAGGCTTCGCCAGGTCAGTCCTCTCCATATTCCCCGACGCGGTGGCGCCTTCCATCCCCTGCCCCTTCGGATGACACCCTCCGAAACCATTTTATACCGGAGAGGAGAAAGAGGAAGGTATGGGTTCCGTCTGGAGTCTCAAAGATCTGAAGAGAAAGGGCCAGACCAGCCTCATGCAGCACCTGTGGAAACTGATCGGGGTCCTCGTCATCGGCGTCTTCGTCTTCTCCATCTTCTTCAGCGGCGGCGGGCTTTT
>JBDGSH010000011.1:0-4992 GCA_042217665.1 Candidatus Nanohaloarchaea archaeon | reverse complement strand
TGATCCTGAAAGATACGAAATATGTGAGGGAAAACAAGTAAAAGAGAAATACATCGAAGAGGCCTTCAAAGAGGATAGAGAGGAATTGAAGCAGTTTATACACGATATATACTTTGAGTACATTCGTTACAGCTTATCCAGAAACTTCCTGAACTTCAACTTCCTGCTAGTATTCGCCTACATTCTCTTATGTGAGAAAGACTCTGTGAGAAACCGGTTGAAGTATGAGTATACGATGATCGATGAGTTCCAGGATACAAACGAGATACAGCTGAAGATTGCGATGCTGCTCTCAAAAGGAAATATTGCAGTAGTAGGGGACTGGAAACAGAGCATCTATAGCTTCCAGTACGCGGAAGTAGAAAATATACAGAACTTTGAGTATAGACTGGAGAAATACAAAAACGAGCTTAATAACGACGAAGAGCGTATAGAATATTCAGTTGATAAAGTAGAAGAGATTAACCTAAAGCAGAATTACAGATCGACGCAAAAGATACTTGATTTCTCTGAAGTAAGCCTTACTCTTCCGGGTAAAGAAGACGAAACAATTGATGAACAGAAAGTCCTGAATCAAGTTACTTCTCTAAAGTCTAAGAAAGATGAAAACTCGAGTATTGAGGCCTTCCAGTCAGACGATGAAGTGGAAGCCGTGCTACACAAAATACAGGAAGCAGTAGATAATGAAGGATACAGTTCAGAAGGTGAGAAACTGGATTACGGCGATATAGCAGTTCTGACCCGCAGCAGAAAGTTCGGTCTTGACTTACAGGAGAAAGCCCGCGAATACAGTATACCAGTAGCTTTCGAAGGAGGAGTAGAGCTGTTCACCACAAAACCATCTATTCTATTGCTTGCGTGGTTGAGGGTACTGGATTACAAGGAGTCGAAGAAGGGATGGGCGGTACTTCTGGAAGAAGCAGGATACAACATAGAAGAAATAAGGCATATAATCGAGGAACAGGAATATCCAGAGAACATGCTCCAGTTCAGGAAAGATTTAGAATCTGAAGACTACATCTCAGGAGTCTCAAGAAAAGTATTCGAAAGATACGGTATTGAAAACGGATTCTCAGACAAGATAACAGAAGTACTGCAAAATACCTTCGACTCCAGTTACAAGAACACAGGAGACCTTATTCGATTCATCGAGGAAAGTATTGAGGAAGGAGCCACACACGAAGTCGACAACTCAAGCAAACAGCACGCGGTGACCGTACAGACAATTCACTCTGCTAAAGGTCTTGAATATCCTGCTGTATTCATCGCCGATATAAACCAGGATAGATTTCCATCTACAAACTCGGATAACTCAAGGATAACCTTCAATGAACTGACAGGCCTAAGACAGAAGAAAATCTACAATCCGGACAGACAGTTCCTCTTCAACAACTGGAAAGCACACCTAGCATCAAAAGCACATGACAAAAGTCATGATGAGGAGAGAAGACTTTTCTACGTAGCAATGACTAGAGCAGAAAACCATCTATTCCTCTCAGCATCAGAGGAAAGGCCAAGCAAATTCTTCGAGAACCTGGAGATAGAAAAACAGGAGATAGAGCCGGAACTAGAAGAGACAGAGTTAAAAGAAACCGAGCACAAAGAACTAGAGACCGACAGGCCTGAAAGGAAGGCAGCTATCAAGAAATCACTGCATGACGAAATGGATCTGGAGGAAGACACTGTTGGTAGAGGCCCAGAGTTTGGGAACAAGGTTCACGAGTTCGCGGAAAAATACGCAAGAGGAGAGGATATTGAGCCGAGGAACGAAGATGAAGAAAATGTAAAGGAATTAATAGATTCACTTGAAGGGGAGTTGAGACCCGAAGTTCCGATTAAAATACCGGTCCAGAAAGAAGATAGAAACATAATTTACAGCGGCGTCATTGACCTACTCCATATCAAAAAGGATAAAGTAGAGATAATCGACTGGAAGACAGACTTATCCAAAGTAAACCATGAAGAATATGAGAAGCAGCTAGATATCTACGAGAAAGGGGTCTCGAAAATATTTGATATTAGTGTTGAGAAAACTATTTTCTATACTAGTCTATAGGAATCTGGCCATAAATCCTATTTTACATGTAGTAGTAATAATGCGGATCTACTTTGACATTCTTTGCCGAGGAATCTGCCAGTATATCTCCCACTGAATCAGACACCACCGTTGTCACTGGCATCTTCCTGCAGAAATGTGAAGTATTCCAGTCAAGCTTTGTGAATGAAAGAATCTCTTTGCAGATTTTCCTATAATTGGAGTCGTTTACTTCCTCGTCTGGCCTAATTCTTATTGGTTTTGGTACTCTGTGACCAGGGAAGGTTTGAATTGATGGTATAAACCCTTTGGTAAATAGATAGAATTCTTGACCAGAATCATGTTTTGCTACAGTTCCTCTTAAGACAGGATAATCATGTTTCTTAGAACTGAACGCTCTGACATCTGTATGTTCATGAATAGTGATGAAGTCTCTCTCTTTCAACTCGGAACTTGCTTCTATGAAACCTTCTTTCTCCTCTTCCCAGAATTTGGAAGTCTTATGAATTACAAGCCTATTTGGGTAATGGCCTTTGATCGATTTATACTGATCTAATACTTTATTTATCAGTTTTTTGGCGTCATTTTCAGTTAAGTGATAGTTGCCTGGAGACTTTCCTAATTTCTCATCCTCTAGCGGGTCACCACGAAGTATAAAGCTTTCTCCTGTTTCTAAGAAAACCTGTGCCATTGATGTTCGGGCTCTTTCTTTCTCTCCCATTTCGCGGTAGAAAGATATTCCTACGAAGCAAGTCCCCTGTTCTAGTTCAGTGAGCTTCCAAGGATGACCTCTGCGTGCTTTGTACATTAATCCCACAGCAAAATTCCACGCAATATTCGCTAAACTCTGTGTTTCTTCCCTCCGTAGTGTTTTTGGCTTTATTAGCTGAGTAGGAAGTTTATGCTCCATTCCAATAAGCTTAATTCTATTATGGAAATCAATGTCATCACTTTGGATTTTGGCAGCTCCTTTTTTACTTGAAGTACAGGCTTCATAGATTCTCGGGGGTATTGCAACAATAATTACATCTGGAGGCGATTCCTTCTCGTAAATTAACTGAATTTTATCTTCAAAAATAGAAATTGCTTTTTCCACTTTCTTATTGACAGAACCTGATTCTTCAACTTCTTCTATCTCATCACTCTCTATCTTTTCTCTCCATCTTTTCTGTACCTCGAGTGTTAGGTTTAGAGGAGAGTCTTCTCCTAAACCAGGAAATGGAGGATTCCATCTCTGTTGAGAGGTGTCAGGAGGGATTTCTGTCTTCATTTGATGTAAAAGTTCTTCAACTCCAGCAATTGACTCAGCTGACCCTACTATCCCAATTTTAGCAACTTTATGATCGTTTTTGCTTTCAGGGGTTCGAGGGCCAAATTTAATCAATCCTACACGAGGATCTTTCGATTCTCCTCCTGCGAACTGCAAATCTGCTTCCTCTAAATACTCTGTTTCAAATCCCAAAAGATTCTAACCCTTCCATCTTCATTATGTCATCTCTTTCAGATCCATCTTCTGGAGGTCTTACTTGAGCTTCAGATTTTTCGAAGCTATCTGTTGAAATATCTACAGAAGTGGCATGGCCATCAACACCCAGTAAATCGAACCATTTTTTCAGGTCTCTTAAAATAGTTGAATTGTTCTCAAATCGAGCGCTGAAACTGTCATGTAAACGATCAGCATCATCGCCAGTAATCATATTTTCTCCATCTTCTGTGAATATAATACACGGATCGAGTTCCAGATAATACTCATCCTCTATATGTAGTAGGTTAATTCTAAGAGCATCGTGCTTAACGAAGGTGTCATCAGTATCATCAAATACTCTGTTATACTGGAGTCCTTCCAATTTACGCTCCTCATTCTCTAAATTGCGGTGCTTAAGGTAGTAGTAATGTTGATTTCTGTACTTTTCAAGGAGAAAACCCATTCTGCTTAGTTTTTGCCCCAAAGACTTCTTGATTAAAATCTTAGGAATCCAGTCATCAATCTCTAACTCCTTCTCGAAACTTCTGCTTGATTGCGTGCCCTCTTTAATCTTATTTTGAAGTTCTTCAGGAAGATCATCATAAGGCTCCAGTGTGAAAACCTTAGGTCCATTTACCCACAAAGCATAGTCATCAGGTGCTGCATCTAAAATATCGTGCATACCGGAAGAACTTACATACCTGAATTGATACATTCTATCTGGAAACTCTTCAACTTTCAGTAAATTCAGTGTTATTTCATCCTTCTCACGGATAGGACCTTTCTCTCTAAGATATATGTCATGGATATTATGATCCTCTTCATTTTCTAACTCTTCTATACGCATTTGAAGCTTCTCATAGTCCACTTCGTATACATGGATATCTCCTAGAAATTCCTCAAATTCGTCGAATGCAGAGCCTTCAATCTTCTGTATCTCCTCATCCTGTAAATTACTTTCATTCAGAATCCGGTCATAAAACTCCCTTACGTCTTCTGAAGCTCTCTTCTGCGCAGTAAATATTTTATCCCACTTCCTAGATGCCTTCAAACGTCTGACAAAAACATAGAGATCAAAACGATCATTATTTAGAGTATCAATATACTCAATAAAGAACCTGCCTATTTCAGTCAGAAAATCATCGTTCCACCTACTCAAATCTGTATCCTTGCTCTCTACCCAGATTAACCTATCATCAACAGGGTCTTTAGCAACAAGATCTGCTGTAGTACCATGCGTACTAGAATCTCTTTCCAAAACCTTGCCTTCAGCCTTCAAAAAGTCCTTAACAGCAGACTTGTAAGTTTCAGCATTACTTGAAGATACCTCTTTCCCTCCCCTCAACCTGTAAATCGGCACATATAATTCTACTCATCAAACCACATAAAGTTTGTCACTGAAAAGTTAAGCAGAAGTATTTATTCTGGAACTACTATACAGATATTCTCAACTTCTGGAGCGATAGATATTATTTGCTCTTTCTTGTTAAGT
>JBDGSH010000109.1:0-3186 GCA_042217665.1 Candidatus Nanohaloarchaea archaeon | reverse complement strand
CGCCGTAAGCTTCCGCTGTCTGAGTAAAAAGGCCTCGTCTACGCGCCAGTTCGTCAAGCTTCTCCCGAGTATTCTCCATAACTGAAAATAAGAAATGGAGATTTTTATAGCAGCTTCACGGCCAAAACCAATAAAACATTGAAGCACCGACAAGTCTTTATGGAGAGAAAGGGTGGACGTTTTTGGAAACATCTTTCCCGGGCAGGAGCAAGCCACAGTCCCTGAAACATACAGCCGTTCATCGAGTCCCAGCTTTCTCGTAAAATCTTCTCTCAAAAATCTTTCATGGCGGCTTCTGTAACAGCCTTAACTCAGTTTCTGGATTCTTAGGAGGTTTCGACAGCGATAGCTGCTGCTTTATCATCCAGACCAGAAGAAAGGCTTTTTAAGCTTTTCTCAGTAACTTGGAACTGTGATTTGAAATGGAATCGCTTGCTAACTTAGGTGAACATTTTTGGTAACCCTGAAGCATATGGTCTAGAAGAACTTCTATCCAAATATGGTGGAAAAGGCCTTCACTTCGAACTCTTGGAAAACGGCGGCTTCCCTATACCCGAAACCTATACAGGGGAGATAGATGCTGATCAGCTGGATCCGAATCAGACATATGTGGTAAGGAGCAGTGCGTCCGATGAAGACGTTTTAGGCACCACAGGAGCAGGAGAAAACGAATCAGTACTTTCAGTTACCGGAGAACAAGTACCGGAGGCTATCAACGAAGTTAAGTCGCATTACGATGGAGAAGGCGGCGTCGTAGTCCAAGAAGATGTGACGGACAGGATGGAGCATTCGGGCGTAGTATACACCAACCACAACGGACAGATGATGATCTCACTTGGAGAAGAAAACGCGGTACACTCAATTGTAGAAGGAGAAGATCCTGACCTCAGGGTAGAGATCGACAATGAAAAGAGAATTTATGGGGAAAATATTGATCCAGAAGTCATAGACGAGATAGAACAGTTATCAAGAGAAGTAGAGCAGTACTTCGGAAGACCGATGGATATCGAGCTCGCATACACTGATGAAGGCCCCAAACTTCTTCAGACCAGGCCGATGAACAGTTTAACAGAGGAAACACTGAAAGAACACGAAAAACGAAAGCTAAGAGATAAAACAGAACATCTGAAAGAGCTAGGCCTCGATGAAGTTGTCTTAGGACAAGGCAACTACCATGAAATACTGGGAGGGAGCGATGCAACGCCTTTAAGCATTTCCATCTTCAGCTATGCTTTCTCAGGCGATGGAGAAGAAACTTTAGGCGGCACCCAACTAGGCAGAAACGAGCTCGGCTACGAAAACGGTGAAGAAATTTCGCCATGGACTGTAAGCTTTGGAGGAGAAGCATTCTACAACTTCGCAGGCGATGCACTCCAGTTCAGGCCTGAAGGCGTAGATATCGAGGACATGATACAGCTCATCAATGAAGTATACGTCCCGATGGTGAAAGGAAATCCAGACCTGTTAAACTTTCCAGAACTCCGCATGTACGCAAACTTCGCGGATGAAGCCGAGGAAGTAGGCGTCCCCTCTCAACCATACGAAGAGCTTGTAGAAAACCTTCAGTCCGAGCTTCAAGACTTTGATATTCCTGAGGAACCACCGACCAAAAAGACGCCAGGAGACCTTGAAACCGTAGACGAGATACTCGAAGAACTGGATGAGACGGTAGATAACATCCGAGAAAAACACGCCAAGGATTACGTTAAAGCAAGAAGACTCGATTTCTTCGCCAAAGAAGACCTCAGATTCCGGTTAAGAGAACTAAAGAAAGAAGATCCCGAAGAGTACGAAAAGCTGGTGGAAACGTTCTCAGACAGGCTTGAAGACAACGATCCACGCTCCCTGCGGGACGCTATCGCATACGATGAGTCGATACCGATATTCCAGCCACCAGACACAGAGGAATACAGCTACCAGGGCAGCTTCGAGCTATCACTAGAGAGAAGTGTGCCTGAAGGCCGAGAGTTCTCAGAAGGCAGAGAAATACCCAACGAAGAGATCGCCGAGCTCGCAGAAACAGCCAGAAAAGCCAACGAATTCAGCGAGAAAATCAAGTTCTTCCTTCACAGAGAATACGACCTGGCGAAACAGCTAGTAGAAGAGCTAGGAGAAGAAACCGGTTTCGGCGACGACATCTTCATGCTAGAGTACGATGAACTGGAACTCCTTGAAGAAGAGCCTATACTTGCAGACTACCGCATCGACATGAGGCAGGAGATCAACGACAGAGACCTATTCTCTAACCCGGTATTCGAGTCAGACTTGGAAAAAGGAGAGCAGAGAACATTCGAGAAAGGCCCGGAGCTAACCTTCGGAAAGATGGAAGGATCATACGAGCTCCAGGTTGGTAACGACGCACAAGTAGTTTCCGGCGTCGATCAAACCGTTAACGTAGAAAAGGACGCAGAAGTCATCTTCACTCCGGACAACGTTAAGCCGGGCTCACACCTTTACACAGTGCTCTCCGACTACAACAAACCCGTGGTCTCCGTTCCCGAAATCGAGAAAATAGAGCAAGCCGAAAACGTAAATATGGAGGTGGAAGACGGCGATGTCAGAATCAACCATGATTAGACACTCCTCCTACAAAATAAATTGGACAGAACTAAATAAGAGCAAATTAGAGAAGCTGCTAAGACAGGAGAAAGACCCAGGAATAGACAAACAGGAATTAGAAAAACATCTCAACACCGAAAAACTCCTCGAAAAAGAATTCACAAAAGTCTATACCTCGCCGCTGAAAAGAGCAAAACAGACCGCAGAAAAAATCTCCGAGGTCTTAAAAATTCCTGTAGAGCAGAGAGAAGAACTCAGAGAACACAGCTTTAACGAAATTCCTACAGAAGCGTTTCAAGAAGGCAGCGAAGCCGTCAGACAGCATCTTTTAGACAGGACAAAAGAAAAATCAGTTGAAACAAGTTTTATAGACGAAAAAGCCGGAGAAAACGTTCTAATGGTCTCCCACGGCTTCAAAATGAGAAACGTTCACAGAGAACTGTTTGGAACAAAGTTTAAACGCCTCAGAAACGATCAAAGATTTAGAGAGTACCTAGAAGGATTTAAACTGAAATCAGCTGAAAAAACCGGTTTCAGAGAAGTTGGCGAGAACCGATGAAGGAAACTGAAAAATTCAAAGCCAGGAAACCGCGGGAAGGAATAAAAGCAACGCAGGTGAAATCCTAA
>JBDGSH010000108.1:0-2766 GCA_042217665.1 Candidatus Nanohaloarchaea archaeon | reverse complement strand
ATGTTTCCCTGCATGGAGAGTTCTGAAAGATTATAAGCTCTATGACGACCAAAGTCAAGATCCTGATTCGGTGGAAAAATCTGTGAGAACGGGTGGTGCTGGACTGTTGGCGCCGCGACTAACGCTGCTAATCCTGCTACCGACAACAAAAGCAGGAGTTTTTTCCCCATAAGTTTTTGTTCTCCAGGGCTGATTTAAAGACTGGTTTTTAACTTGGCCGCTTCAAATATATTTCTATGCTGCGGAAGTGTTTGATCGTTTCCGGCCTTGTCTTTTTGCTGGTGTCGGGAGCTGCAGCATTGGACGCTGAAGTCCAGAAAAGCTGTCCGGCGGATGAGGAAGCACTTGTCTCTTTAAACTTTACTGACGGCGGACACCTGGCGGAGCCAGGCTACTACCCTCACAACGTTTGTGTGGACGGCGCGAACGGACTGGAGATCAAGAACTCGTGCGGAGAGGATCAAAACTTTCTTTTCTCAATGTTTTCACGGAAAAACTCTCACTTCAGTATTTTCAAAACCACTTATACCTACAGTGTATGTTCGGAGGCTTTGAGAGGTTATTTCATCGATTCTAAAAGCTGTATGAACGGTACAAAAGCTTTCTCTCTTTATTCTTCCTCCAACAGCCATGCAGCGGCTCCAGGCTACTCAGACCAGTATTTCGACAAAAGTTTCTGCCTAAGCTATGAAAGACCGGAGAACGTTACATTAACCTTGAACGGCGTCACTGAAACGGTTTACGCCGACGGCGAGAAGCTGAGCGACGGCGAGTCCATCCTGCCTCCTGTTGAGCTGCCCTACGTTGCGACGGATCAGCCTAAGGGTATAGTAGGCCTCGAAAGTTTCTATAAAGCTTCTCACAACAGGAACAAGATTTCTCTGACCCAGGAGTTCGGCGGCAGCTTCCTGATTCCGTTTACAGACGGCGGATACAGAGAGATAGAGGATGAACAAAACGTTATAGTTAACGAGAACTTTCTGGACCAGGTCGATCCCTCCTTCCACTACGCCGTTCACGGAGAGCCTCTTGTCCGGGTTATCTACCGCGACCACGACTACAACTTGACGAGCGACAGGCTTTGGGAAAGAGCCGACATCATTGTAAGGCATGAAGGTCTCTCCAGTGTTTTGAAACCTGAAATCGGGTTGAACACTGATTGAACGTTTTAAGTCAGCCTCTCAGAGCCAGGACAGTTCCACAGCGTTCACAACGCCAGAATTAAATCCCTATCATCTCTACTCCAATAACCCAGTGTACGCAGCTTTAGTATAAAACCTTCCAAATCAGAACACCTCTCAAACCTCAGCACACACCTATCCAGAATTTTATGTATTGCGTTACACATTTTAGGAAGATTTTTATGTATTGCGTTACACTTTATCTGTATGGGTCTTGAGAACGAGATTTTCAGGCAGAACCCTCAGTGGAGAGGACAGGAACTAGCGGAAGATACTCTAAGAAGAGACCTGGAAGCAGATATCAGGGATGAGATAGACGAAGATATAGTTACCGCGGTAACAGGAATAAGGAGAGTAGGGAAAACAACGTTGCTGCAGCGACTGATAGACGACCTGGAAGAAGACGAGATCAGGACGTTCTACTATTCCTTCGACGTGGAGAAAGCCGAAGTGAAGGAACTACTGAACACTTTCTTCGACGAAGTCCTGAACCAGGACCCAGAAGCACTCGAAGAGAAAGTCTACATATTCCTCGACGAAGTCCAGAAAATAGAAAGCTGGAGCGACCACGTGAAGGCGTACCACGACTCGTACGAAAACCTGAAGTTCTTCGTGACCGGTAGCTCCTCGGCCAACATCAAGGCCGGAAGCGGAGAGAGCCTGGTCGGAAGGATAAGCCTCCACCACCTGACCCCGCTGAAGTTCAGCGAATACCTGAGAGCGAGGAATATCGAGGTGCCAGAGAAAGACTTGGAAAACCTTCCGACCCCGGAAAACCCCAACAAGATCCGGCCCAAACTCGAGGAATACCTGGAAACCGGCGGTTTCCCGGGCCTGATCGACCTGAAACAGAACACCCGACGCGAAAGGCTCAAAGACATACTGGATCTAACCCTCTACAGGGACGTAGTAGAGATGTTCGACCTCGGAAGACCGGAACTGCTGGAAGCGATATTCAGGTCGGTAACCGAGCAGACAGGACAGTCAGCCAACTACAACAAGATGGCAAAAAACCTGGACGCACAGTACAAGACAGTAAGAAAATACATCGACTCACTCGAACAGAGCTTCCTGATAGAGAAGAGCAGGAGATTCCAGAACAACACGCTACAGGAATACAAGAAAAGACCCAAGCTTTACACAGGAGAACACAGCTTCTGCCAGCTGGAAAGCACGGAAAAAGGCCTAATAGCTGAAACAGCAGCCTACAACCACCTCAAAACAAGAGGCAAAACAGGCCACTGGAAGAAAAATGGAGAAGTAGACATAATCCTGAAACAGAAAGAAGATTTGAAAGCCTTCGAAATAAAGTACCGGAGGGAAACAAGCCGAGACGACCTAGAAAACCTGGAAAAATTCAAAAAAGAACACCCAGAGGCCGAAACCTACCTCATAACCAAAAACGAACTGGACAGGGACAAAAACAAAATACCTCTCTGGCTGCTACTGACTCACCTCTAACAAAAAAACTCAATCTCCTATTTTTTGTAATCTCTAATGTATAGGAAGAACTGCTCTGAGACAGAAAAACTCAATTCTTACCTTTATAGTATTTTTCCACAGCTTCCTGAAGCGTATGCTTAAC
>JBDGSH010000107.1:0-1595 GCA_042217665.1 Candidatus Nanohaloarchaea archaeon | reverse complement strand
TTGCAAAAGAGCATGAGTTAGAGAAGTTCATTCAGATATCCACAGATGAAGTATATGGAAGCCGTGAAGAAGGTAAATTCAAAGAAGAAGACCCTCTGGACCCAAGCTCTCCTTATTCCGCATCCAAGGCCTCTGCTGACATGGTTGCAAATAGCTTCAAAGTTACACACGACCTTCCTGTACTCATTGTAAGACCTACTAACAACTTTGGTCCTAACCAGCATCCAGAAAAATTAATACCCAAGTTTATTTCTAGAGCAAAAGAAGGAAAGAGTCTACCGGTTTACGGAGATGGAACAAATGTCAGAGACTGGCTATATGTAAAAGATAACTGCCGAGCAATAGATCTTCTCTTAAAAGAAGGAGAAACCGGTGAAATTTACAATGTTGGAGCCAACCAGTTCAAACAGAATATCGAGGTCACGAAGAAAATTCTTGAGTTGGTCGGAGCTAATGAGAATATTATAGAGTTTGTTGAAGATAGAAAAGGTCATGATCAAAGGTATGCAGTAGATAGTTCCAAAATCAGAGATTTAGGCTGGGAGCCGAAAGTTAGTTTTGAAGAAGGCCTAAAAAAGATTTTAGGCAAGTATTAGTGGCTAATAACGAGAACCATAATCTCTAACATCTTCACAATAATATGAAGGAACAAATTCTTCCCTATTATATCTCTTCGCTAAAATATTAGGAAAATCCATTAAAAATTCTCTATAAGCTTCTACAAGCTGCGATATAGGATTATATTTATAGCCAATTATACTAGCTACAAGATGTTTAGCATCCCAAACTAAATTATAGAATAAATCTTTACCAGAAAGATTTAAAGCAGTAAACTTGAGATGATTTTTTCTATTGATAAAATACACAAAGCTTGAAGGCTTATTATCTGTAGATTTGCCTTCATAATGAATTACGTTACAATCAGGATTATATATAATTCTGAAACCACTATACCTTGCTCTAAAGCATAAATCAGTCTCCTCAAAATAAGCTGGAGAAAACATTTCATCTAAATACCCTATTTCTTCTATTACCTCTCTAGATATTAAGGCGCAGGCTCCCGTAACGTATTCAACTTCTCTAGGTTCATTCGTCCAGTTTTGTTTAATGTGTTCAGGACCTTTTTTTCCAACTCTGGCACCTGCGTGCTGTATTTCGCCGTCAGAATAAAGTAGTTTACCCCCAACTATGCCCACATCATCTTTCTTAGATTCCTTTAATAGCTCCTTTAACCAACCTTCTTTAGCCTCAGTATCAGGGTTTAGTATCACATAATTCTCGGCTTCCTTTGAATAGAGGCCTTGATTATTTGCGATTGAGAAACCTAAGTTCCTTCCATTCTTTATAATTTCTATATCTCTCTCATAATTGTTTAAAACTTGTAAAGTCTTATCTTGGCTATTATTATCTACAATTACAACCTCAAAGTCTATTTTATGGCTAGTATTCGAAAAGAGCGAATCTAGGCAGTCTTTTATATACTCCCCAGAATTCCAAGTAACTATAACTATAGCTACATCAGTCATTGGTTATTTCCCCTAATGCCGTTTCTTGATTGGTTATTTTTATGCTACACCCACAGAGTTTTGCTTCTA
>JBDGSH010000106.1:0-2528 GCA_042217665.1 Candidatus Nanohaloarchaea archaeon | reverse complement strand
CCAAGCCAGCGGATGGGCGCGAGCCCTCGCAGGTTCAAATCCTGCCCCGGGCGCTGTCCGCAGGTTACACGCCCCGCAATACATCCCCCTACATGGGATAATTCACCCTCAGCCTCTCCGAATACCAGCAGAAAGGACTCACGGAATAGCCTGAAGCTTCAGCCGGAAATTTGACGAGTTGAGGTACCTTAAAAAGTCAGGAATCCGATTCAAAAATTTATGGCAAGAGATGACCTGAGTTCCCATCCCGAAGAGGATATTAACTGGCGGGAAATACCACCAATCGGTGCCTTATTTGCTATAATTCTCTTTGCTGGTTATACACTTCTAGAGAATCCTATTTCCGGTGATATGGCTTATTTAAACTGGGTTATAGCTGGTTTTGGAATAATAGGGGTACTATACTTCCTATATCAGACATACAGGAAGTATCAGGAAAATGGTATCACAAGAGCAGTAGGCTGGATGATAACCGCTCCCGCCGAACGAGATGGAACGACTTCCTCTACCGAAAATCAGACCGAAAAGGTTCCTCCACCTTCAAACTCCCTAAAGAATGAGCTTTACTTTGAACGTGCAGACCAACAGTGTGAATGGTGCGGCGAGGATATTGATGCCCCAGAAGTTCACCATATTACCCCTCGAAGTGAAGGCGGTTCCAATGACCGGTCAAACTTGATTGTATTATGCCCTAACTGTCATCGGAAAGCAGACAAGGGCGTGATGAGCAAATCTAAACTACAATATAAGGTCAGAGAATCGAAGGGGTCATAAAATGGGTGTTGTACGACGTGAAGGGAAGTGGGCGTTGGAGAAGAAGCAGGACGGCGTGTACATCATCACCGCCCGTGACGAGCCGCAGGCGAAAGTTATCACTGACGAATACGTTCCCGAGAGCGACTTCAGTGACGAACGCAACGATATGATGATAGAGGTCATCGAAGTCAGCGATTTCGATGAGGCGAAAGAAGTGTTCGATGACTATCGGAAGGGAGGGGGCGGAGGCGGCTTCTCGCTACTGTAACTTGGACCTCTCCTACACCATTCCCTCGCGTTGAAATATAAGGAGAAGTACGACCCTTTTTTACCTGTTAATGTGGTTTCTAATGCATATTTATCGAGGTTTCATATTTTTGAGAATACCCAACGCGGCCCGTTTCGAGATCCTGGCCGACCATAACTATGCCTTCCCGGCGGGGTCACGATTTCCGTCCATCATACAAAGAACTGGATAGAGTTCATCTCCTCCTAGATTCAGTTTCCGGTTCTTATCCCTTTGTTATTCCGCCGCTGAGCTAACTCCGGACGTGTTTAGTGTATCGTTCCCATGATTTACCTCGATATGTACAAAACCCCCGACTTCTACTGGTGTAGATGGTGTTGCAAGAATATTATCATTCTCTAACTTCTGCACGGTTTCGTTTATATCTGATTTGATTTTCTTCGCAGGACCAACATCAGGAAAATCCTTCAACCCTAAATTCGTTAATATAATTCCGAAGTTTTCCAAGGATTCGTACTCCTTGGCATTTTTTACAGGGACATATTCACCAGGCGTTGTAGCATCCGGTCCTGTTCCAAGAAGTAAAATACCTGCCGTTATGAGTAGGATAACAAAAGCCAAAGATTGCAGCACTCTTTGTAGAACCGATTTTACATATTCCAGATACTTCGGCATTTTCCACATTATTCTCCCTCTATAAGGACGAGTTCCCCTTCCCACTTCTCTTTATGTATTAGCAATTGTTATTTAAATGAACTATCTGGCAGGGCGGAAAAATGGCCACTAACTATCCCCAACTTGCCAACAGATTGTTAACAAATCCCACTCCAACTACTGAAAAATATCTAAATAGTGTGGAAACGGATGTGGAACACTACATGTAGGAATCTTGGTTGTGTTTGTTGGGTCAATTATTTAAACTAAGCTCAATCATCTATGACCTACGACACACGTCCATCATTTAACAACGGGTTCACGGTCGGGGGTCTCCCTTACAAGTGGGAGTTCGTCCCCCACCCGTTGCGATCCTGCTCGCGCCTGCCCTTACCAAAGGAGGTTTGAGCCGATCTCGCAGAGGTGACCGTGAAAACCCCTACTAAAACTATTTTTAGTCGACTCCTCCTTAAATACCTTCCACAACAACTGAGTTTTTATTGGTTCAAAAACTATTACTTCAGAGAAAATCGACTGAGTTTAATTATATCCAACGTCCTTCCTCCCATGTAATTTCCAACGCCTATAGTATCTTTCTTCTAATGTGAGCTTGCCGTCGTCGTTGAAGCACCACTGTAGTTCCTGACCTTTCTCCCAGCCTTTAGCTTTCCGTAATTCCTGTGGTACGGTGACGACGTACTGGCTAGGGCCGACCTGAACCACGCTTACCATAAGTGGTTTAAGTCTTTACGACGGTTATAATGCCGTATTGCGGGGTTAAAGGCCGATAAACGTGTAACCCGTGGTCTTTGTCTGCCCGGGCGCTTCAACCCTTGCTGAATTCGGCTAGCTCGCTCTGAGAAGTGTCCAG
>JBDGSH010000105.1:0-6590 GCA_042217665.1 Candidatus Nanohaloarchaea archaeon | reverse complement strand
ATAGTCTATACTGCACATGGCTCTGCAGTTGGCAGGTTCAATAAAATAGGTCCTAACCGGTTAAAGAGCAAAATTAAACCTTGGTTTAGGATTCAAGAAGAAAAATTCATAAATAAAAAGGCTGACAAGGTAGTGGCTTGTTCTAATATAGTCAAAAAAGAATTATTGGAGGCTTATGATATTGATGAATCAAAGGTAGAGGTTATAGAGAATGGGGTTGACACAGATAAATTTTCTCCGATAAGTAAATCTAAGGCAGCTCAGGAGCTAAATATTAGCTCAGAACAAAAATATGTCTGTTGGTTGGGTCGTAATCCTAAATTGAAAGGTCTAGATAAGGCTGAAAATGCGGTTAAGAGCTTAGATGGTTATAAATTACTTATTGCAGGAGTTGAAGGTCAAGATACTTCAAATAAGAAGTTTTTAGGGAAAATTGATCCCGAAAAAGTACCTCGGGTTTACTCGGTTTCTGATGCATTGATTCTTCCTTCTATGTATGAAGGATTTCCTATAGTTGTTTTGGAGGCTCTTTCAACAGGTATTCCTGTCGTAGCAAGCGATAATGTACCAAACTTTAGCGAGTATGTTGAAAATGTTTCAAATGAAGATTATGATAAGGCATTAAGGAACATTCTTAGAAAAGATGTTTCCTCTGAGGAAATAAGAGAATTTACTAAACAAAAATACTCTTGGGAAAGAAAAGCTGAAGAATACAACGAGATTTACCGAGAATTATTATGAAAGTACTAATAACTGGCGGGGCAGGTTTTATAGGCAGAAATTTAGTGAAATATCTTCAGGAAAATTCCAATCACGACGTTGAGATAATGGATAATCTAAGTTCTGGAAATAAAGACGAATTACAGAGAGCCACTAATGAGGATATAGTATTTCATAAGGCAGATATAACAGACAGGCAGGCATTAAGGGAAATCGCTAAAGATAAAGATGTGATAGTTAACTTAGCAGCTCAGGTAGATGTTACAGAGTCCTTAGAAAACCCTATAGCGGATAAAAAAAATAATCTTGATGGTCTCCTGAATATACTTGAAATATCTAGGAAAGAAGATCTAAAGGTCGTCCAGGCGTCCTCTGTAGCTGTCGCAGACAGTGAAGAATTACCGGTAAATGAAGAAAAACCTCATTCTCCTAAGTCTCCTTATGGAGCCTCAAAAGCCTCAGCAGAAGCTTATTGTAAAGCCTATAGTAGTTCCTATAATATTGAAACTGTTTGCCTAAGATTTGCCAATGTATATGGCCCGTATTCAAAAGGCAAGAACGATGTGATATCAATATTTCTGCGGAATATTATACAGAATAAAGAACTGCAAATTTACGGAGATGGAGAGCAGACAAGGGATTTCATACACGTCAGAGACGTCTGCAAAGCTATAGAAAATATGATCGAAACCGAAAGCAATGATATAGTTTATAACCTGGGTTCTGGAGAGAGCATATCTGTAAATGATTTAGTCGACTTAATAGATCGAATTGCAGACCATGAAGTGAAAGTGAATCACAAATCACAAAGAGAAGGTGATATAAAACATATGGAGACAGATATTTCAAGGATAAGCTCAGAACTCGATTTTCAGCCTTCTGTTGATTTAAAAGAAGGCATAAAAGATACCTTTGAATACTGGAATAGACAATTGTAAATGATTTTATAATTTACTTAATCGTCTCAAATCTATTTCATATCATTAAATTCCTCTTTAAACTTCTCTTTGTTTTCAATAACGTCCCAGGGCACTTCTCTTAACGCCTTAGCTTTTGAACTCTTAAAATGACCATATACTTGGTTTTCTCCAAGCACTTCGCCGTGATCTGCGCTAATTACTGTTTTCCCCTCTAATTTAGGAAGGAATTGCGCTATTTCTTCTAAAGCTCTCTTTATAGACTCTTTGTAATAATAAATAGTTTGTTCTCGATCAGCTAAACCATTGTTCCCTACCCTATAGTTTGTTTCAGGTCTGAAAACAAGTTCTCCATCTTCATCAAGGAACCATTGATGTGGCTGACCAAAATGAACAATTAAATTTTTGCTAGGAAACAACTTATTTGCCGTTTCTGCATCTTCAATGACATCAGAAGGGGATACTCCTAAGATGTCTTCATCCCATTTATCTCCAATACATGACCATCTTTCATAAAATATATTCTCTCTTCCTGTTAAATCTTGTATAGTCTTATCAGCATGAAATCCATTTGCTGAGACAAATACTGTATCGGTCCAGTCTCCGGTGCTGAAGGTTTTTTCTGTGTATTGAGATGTAAAGCTAGCGACGGAAATTCTCTTTTCTATGTCTCTTCCTGTTACTTCTTTGTAAATGTCGTACCTACAGGCATCGAGTATGATGAGGTTGTCCCAGTCTTTCTCATCTATGGGTTTGGGTTCTTCTTCTATTTTTGGCAGTTTTTCTAGTCTTTCTCGTGTTTCTTTCTCATTCTCAAGCATGTATTTATTCAGAAATCTATGAAGGGTGGCTTCACCTCTTTTGTTGTTTAAAGGTAGTTTTAGCCACTTTACATAGTATTTGTATATGTGAGGCCCTATTGTATTTTTTAGAATGTCTGTCATTTTCCTAATTAATGTATGGATCTGGTATTATAAATGCCTAAAACTGTTTCAGTAATATTGTGAAAGATGTTCTAGTTGTGGCGTTTGATGGCTTCGACTATGATTTGGCGAAGAAGTTTGGTTGTAAGAACCTCCTGGATATGAAAGAAGTAGGTTCTATAGACAATGAGACAGGAATGTCGCGGATTCATACCGAGGAGTTATTCGCCTCGTTTATAACTGGAGAGACGAAGGAAGTACATGGAATCAAAAAGTATAGACAGGGTCCGACAACCGATTATGGTTTGCTCCCCGAGCTTTTTCTACCTACTAAAAGAATGAAGAAACTGCCTGGAATGGTTGCCTTAGATAGGGCTTACAGGTCGTTCTTTAACTTTAGGAATTATCAGAAAAAAGATTTTGAGTGCGATACTATTTTTGAGGAGATATCTGACTCTAAAGATTTGTTTATTCCTTCTTATAGCACTAATAGTTCCTATTTTGCACGTATTGGGTTTGCATTGAAGGAGGGGCTAGGATTAGACGCTTTTAAGAGGGACATAGACGCAGAGCACGAACAGAGAAAAAAAGAGTTATTTGAGGAATTAGAAAAGCCTCACAACTTTTTGATGGTGCATTTCCATAAGCCGGATATATACCAGCATCTCTATACTGATTATAAAGCTGTTCAGAATTGGGAGGAGAAATTAAAGCCGGTTTACAGATATTTTGATGATTTAGCTGCTGAGGTTAAGTCAAAAGCTGATTATGAAACTATAGTATTTATGTCTGATCATGGATTACCGGAGGCTCCAGAGCATAATACTAAGGCATTTTATGCAAGTAATGAGGCCATCTTCCAGGAGAAAGAGCCTAAGATTACAGATTTCTTTGATGTTGTAAAGGAGAGATGTGATTCTGGGTCGGAATTGACTGGGGTAGAGATATAGATGAATATACTGATAGTGGCTTTTGATGGGATGGATAAAGAGCTGATAGATGATTTTGAGCTTGAGAATATCAAACAGAAAGAATATGGGGGTATAGATAATTCTACGGGAATGAGTGGCAAGCTTTTGACTTCAGAGCTTTTTGCATCGTTTATTACAGGTAAAACTTATGAGGAACACGGAGTTGAAGGGCTATCGAGTTGGACTGTAGATTGGGTTGAAAAATTCGAAGGTAAAGTGGAGGGAAACTTCTTTTTCGATAAGTTCAAGGACTTTCGTAAAGCGCTTTATCCTGTCGTAAATAGGATTGAAGCACATGATAGGAAACATATGAAGGAGGATTTAGCTGTTGATACCATTTTTGAGCAGGTAGATAATTCTCGTGCAATGTTTGTTCCGGGCTATAATCCAAGCCCTTTTTGGGTTTCAAAGGCTCCTTATAATGTATTAAAGATGGGATATTCCCCGGAAGAAGTGGTTGAGTTCTATGATACTCGTGAGTTCGATTACAGGAAAAGATCTTTATTCGAGGAACTGGAATCTGATATTGTCTCACCTAGGAATTTTCTAATGTGTCACTTTCATAGAACAGACCTCCATCATCACATGTATGGTGATCCTGAAACAGGATTGAACAGAGAGAAACTTCTGAAACTCTACAGAGAAACTGATGAACTTGCTGGCGAGATTAAGGAGAAGGCTTTGAAAAATGGCTATGATCTGGTTATTTTTATGTCCGATCACGGACTACCTGCTAATGAGTCACATAATGAGAACGCATTCTATTCTTCCAATAAGGAACTTTTTGGGAAAGAGGTCCCAAAAATTACGGATTTCTATGAATTGTTAATGAAGAAATCGAAAGTTTAGGATTTAAATTAATAAGGAATATTACAACTTATATGAAAGAAGTTAAGATTCCTGAGGAATTCTATGAAAGATTTGAAAGTAGAGCTTCTGAAAAAGGTTTTGATTCGGCAGAAGAGTATATTATAGATGTTCTTCGCCAGGTTTACGATAAGTTAGAGCCTGAAGATTTTTCAGAAGAGGAAGAAGAGCAAGTGAAAGAAAAACTCAAAGATTTGGGTTATATGTAGCTGATTTATTATGAGCAAGGTTTTACTCGTCGCATTCGATGGAATGGACAGGGAATTGATGGAAGAATATAGATGCGAATTTCTTTTGAATATGGATGAAGTTGGGGATATAGATAACTCCTCTGATACTTTCAGGATATGGACGACCGAGCTTTTTACTTCTCTTATTACAGGGGTAAACTATGATGAACATGGGGTAAGAGCTCTTTCTCAATGGGATAATGAAAAACTGGATGACTTGGAGAAAGTTCTTGAAAGAAATTGGTTTTTTAGGAAGTTTAATGGTTTAAGGAAGAATTTTTGGGAGTTCTTAGGATTTGAGAATATTGGGTATTCGAGAAATGATTATCCCCAAGACACTCTTTTTGAAAAAATAGAAGATTCAAAGAGTATTGACGTTCCTGGGTATGACGTATTATTGAATAAAGGAGGAGACAGGATCTCCACATATGGTATTCAAGGAGCTGTTAAGCATCAGGACTGGATTCATGAGAAAAAGAAGGAGGATTTGTTTAATGCTATAGGAGAGGAGCATGATTTTCTGATGGCTCACTTCCACAAGCTAGATCATTATCATCATTGGTTCTGGGAGATGGGAGAAGAAGAACCTGTAAAAGAGGTTTATGAAGAGTTCGATAGGTTTGCCGAGGAAATCTATGATAGAGCCAAAGATAGATATGACTACATAGTTTTCATGAGCGATCATGGGCTCCCGACCAAGCATCAGCACAATGAAAATGCGTTTTATGGCACTAACAAGGAATTTTTCGGTGAAAAGACCCCTAAAATAACAGATTTCCATGACAGAATTATCGATATTGTCGGGAAATCTGGGAAAATAAGTAATGAAAGCCAAGAGTCTTCTCTCAGTGAAGAGCAGGAGGAACAGGTTAAAGAGAACTTAAAGAATATGGGCTATATATGATAGTTAGGTGATTAGCGATTGCTCTGATTAATCAGGTTAAGTACTATCTGAAAAAGGCTTTAAAGGATCCTCAGCTTATAATGCCTTTCTTAAGGCTTAAACTTAGAGATCCTTATCTAAAACTGCTGTGCTACAGTAAGAAAAGGCAGTTGACTTCTCAGCTGAAGCTTTTGAATGATCTTAGAGAGGAAGAGAGTTATTTGCTAATAATTTTAGATGCCTGCAGATATGACATATTGAATGAAGTTGCTAATGATTATTTTGATGTAGAAGTAAGGCCTGTTTATGGAGCTTCTAGGAATACTTTTGATTGGGGTAGACAGGTCTGGCCTGAAGAATATGATGTAAGATATGTTTCCGGGGCGCCTCCTGTAAATTCTGAACCACGAGAAGACAGAACTGATGACGACAAGAGGGTATTGTATGAGGGATATGTTCCTTCGGAGCACCTGAAGAATATTAGGGATGCTTGGCATGATGTTTGGGAGGAAGACAAAGGGATTCCTCCTGAGGAGATTACACAGATTGCTCTGGAGGATATAGATGTGAAACCTCTCGTAGTCCATTACTACCAACCGCATTTGCCATTCTTGGGGGAGAAAGACCCTGAGTCAGTCCTATCTAAGGATATGGTAGAAGGTAAGAATACTATTGATTTAGATATCTGGGAGATGGCCAAAAAAGGGAAGATAGAGAAGGCAGAGTTAACAGAAATGTATGAATCGAACTTGAGAAGGGTGCTTGAAACTGCTAAAACTCTAGTCAACCTTTCAGATCATGATAAAGTTGTGATCACTGCAGATCACGGCGAAGCTCTAGGAGAATATGGTGTATATGGACACCCTAAGCATATTGATCATCCTAAGGTAAGAGAAGTTCCCTGGGTGGAAATAAGATGATATTGGATAAAGATTGGTCATCTATAGTTTCTAAATTAAAGAAAGGACAGTTCAACGGCGTTCAATGGGCTTTATACAGATACTTCTTTAAATTCAAAGAGCACGAAGGGATTGAGGTGATGGAAAGAGACTGGGATCACCTAATAATCTTGGATGCTT
>JBDGSH010000104.1:0-11882 GCA_042217665.1 Candidatus Nanohaloarchaea archaeon | reverse complement strand
CCAACATCGCCGGAAAAGAAACATCCTACAGCGTTGACGTTATCTCCAAGAAACTGCTGGAAGAAGCGGATCACGTGATCGATAGAGGTAAACTAAAGCAGAAACCGACTTCCACAATCGTCGAGATCCAGGAAGACAATAAATTAGAGGTACATAGAGAGGGGCCTATTAAGAAGCAGGAGATCGAAAAAACTTTACAGAGATGACCGGCATAGCGGAAAGCCTAGCACTGCTTGTAATCACCGCCACCGTAATCAGCTACATAGCCTACAAGCTGAACCAGCCAGCAGTAATAGCCTACCTAGTCACAGGAATACTTCTAGGACCCGCTATACTGTCCATAGCAGGAGAAACCGAAGCTACCCAGATCTTCTCCGAACTCGGACTCGTATTCCTGCTGTTCCTCATCGGCCTTGAAATCAACCTCAAAAAAGTCAAAGAAATCGCCAAACCGGCACTGATAACCGGCACAGCACAGATGCTGGCCTCAACCATCCTAATAATCCCTCTCACACTCCTCCTAGGCTTCAAACCTGTAGAAGCCGCAGTAATAGGTATCGCATGCATGTTCAGCTCAACAGCCCTCGTAGTAAAAATGCTTTCCGACCTCAACGAATCCAGCTCTCTGCCCGGAAGACTCAACCTCGGAATCCTTCTAACACAAGACCTGGCAGTAGTACTCCTGATGGCGGTAATAGGACTGAACGCAGGCTCCCCAACCGCCGCAGCACTACACCTCATCGAAATAATCGGACTAATAGCAGTAGTAGCGGTAGTATCGCTCCTTTCATCAAGAAAACTGCTGCCCAAAATGCTGAAACACGTCTCACAGGATAAACACAGCTTCCTGATCCACGGACTAGCGTGGGCCTTCGTATTCATATCCACAGCCCAGTTCCTCAACCTATCGCTGGAGATAGGAGCATTCATCGCAGGACTCGGCTTCGCACAGCTACCATACAGCAGCGAACTAACAGAACGGGTAAGACCGATGACAGACCTGTTCATGGCCGCATTCTTTATCAACTTCGGCCTCAAAATCACTCCAGGCAGCTTATTAGCAATAATACCCGAAGCACTAATCCTCTCAGCCGCAGTAATGGCTTCAAAACTCATAATATTCTTCGTAACTCTGGACAGGCTTAAATTCACGCCTTCAACCTCTCTCAAATCAGCTTTAAACCTTACACAGATAAGCGAGTTCTCACTTATTTTCGCGGCGGTCGCAGCATCCCAAAACCTGATAGGATCAGAAATAATAGGGTTAATCAGCCTGACCGCATTAATAACTATGGGAATTTCCTCAATACTGATTTTCAACAAGCAGAAAGCGGAAAAACTGTTAGAACCCGTGATAAAACTGTTCGAAGCCGAAGAAAAAACCGATCTAGAGATAAAAAGCGTGAAGGATCACGCAGTAGTCCTGGGATACGACACGCTTACACAGAACCTGATGGACGAGCTGGAACACCAGTACAGCGACATCGTGATAATCGACAAAAACCCGGACAACGTGGAAAAGCTGGCTGAACAGAGCCACGAATTCATCTTCGGCGACTTCAGACACAGCGAGATCCGAGAATCCGCAGCAATACGCGACGCAGCCATAATAATCTCCACAGCCAGCTCCTTCGAAGTCAACAAAGAAGTAGTAGAGTTCTCAAACCACGACACCACGCTTTTCGTCGAAGCAGACACTGTAGACCAGGCAGAAGAGCTCTACGAAATGGGAGCCGACTACGTAATCGTAAGAAACATTATAGCCGGAGAAAAACTCGGAGAACTGCTGAAAACCTTCTTCAACAACCGCCAAAAATTCAAGGAAAAAGCAGAACAACACAAAAACAGTCTAAACTACGGAGGCAGCTGAAATGCAGCTGATACACACGCTAGCGCTGATCTTCATCACCGCATCAATAATCTCGCTGCTGTTCGAACAGCTGAACCACCCAATCATACCGGCATACATCCTCACAGGCATAATAATAGGCTCACAGATACCTGAAGAACAGCTGCTTAACGCTTCACAGATCGGGATCTCATTCCTGATATTCGTATTCGGAATAAAAACCGACTTCACACGGCTAAAAACAGTCTACAAAGAATCAATCAGCACAGCCGCCATACAACTAACACTGCTGAGTGCCGCTGGCTTTGTATTCGCACAAGGCCTAGGAATAAACCTCTACAACTCAATAATCATCTCAGCAGCCGCAGCATTCAGCTCATCGCTCATAGGCCTCGAACTAATCCAAAGCGAAATCAAACTCGACATCATACACGGAAGGCTCGCCGAAACAATACAGCTAATACAAGATCTAGTTGCTCTCCTGCTAATCGGGCTTCTAGGCATCCAGCTCACACCGACAAACACCGCACTAAAACTGGGAAGCCTCGCAGCCATTCTAGGAAGCGCGCTGTTCGTAAGATACTTCCTGTTCGACAAAATAGCTTACAAGATAGGAGAATCACGTGAACTGCTGACGCTTTCCTCAATCTCGCTGCTAACAGTATTCCTAGGCATCTCACAGTCGCTAAACATATCCATAGTAATAGGCGCGTTCGCAGCAGGCCTAGCAGTAGCAAAGTTCCCCGAAAACCTGGAGATACTTGACACCATGAGCTCGTTCAAAGACTTCTTCTCAGCACTCTTCTTCGTCAGCCTCGGCGCACTGCTCTCCATACCCTCATCAACCGCGTTAACAATAACAATCTTCCTCCTGGCAGCAACACTGCTTGTAAAACCGGTTATAACCGGTCTATCACTGATGATATCCGGATACGACAAAAGAACCTCTTACCTGGCAGGTTTCAGCCTCGACCAGATAAGCGAGTTCTCACTGATAATCGTAATCCAGGCCTTCATCGCAGGAGCCATCACCTCAGAAGTCTTCCACGGAGTAATACTAGCAGCAACAGTCTCCATGATACTGTCCTCCTACACCAGCCGCTACGAAGAAGAAATCTATAGTACGATCACAAAAATAAGTCTTGTGGAAGCAACAGCCCAGAAGATACAGCAAAAATCCAGTAAACCTGACAAACTGGAAGAACACGCAGTAATACTTGGCTACGATACAGAAGGAGAACTGATAGCGGAAAAACTTGAGGAGATAGGAGAAGAGTTCGTCTTAATCGAAAACGATCCGGACAAGATAGAGAAAGCATCCAAAGAAGACTACAACTACATTTTCGGCGACGCAATGGACTCAGAGACCTGGGAAAAAGCCCAGGTAGATAAAGCATCGATCATAGTGTCGACAGCGCCGTTCAGATACATCTCCGAACAGGTTCTCGGCCTGGAGACCGACGCAACAATCATCCTGAGATCCGAGACAGTGGAGGAAGCCTCCTACCTTCTGGAGGAAGGCGCCGACTACGTCTCAGTACCTGATCTGATGGCAGCAGAGGAACTGATAGACCACATCAAAGCCGGAGAAGCCGACCCCAGCTACAGGGACGAACTCCGCAGAAGAAACCTTTTAGAAGTCAGGAAAAAGCTACAGGACAATGACTGAAAAACTAAAGGGCGCGGAAGCCACCGTCAAAATCAGCGACTCAGAAGTAGAAAAACAGCGGAAACAGAAAAAATACAGGCATCCAGAGATCGATAACCGGATCAGAGACGAAAGAACAGAGATGGAGAAAAAACTGATGCAGGAAGCCCGACAACACAACGTCAACGTACCCGAAACAGAGAAAAAAGACAAACACAGCCTCAAGATACAGAAGATAGACGGCCAACCGCTGAAACAGGTTGTTAACCAGAAAACAGAACAAGTTAGACAGCTTGGAGAACAGGTAGCGCTCCTGCACTCAATCAACATAATCCACGGCGACCTAACCACCAGCAACGTCATAATAGAAAAAGAGACAGAGAAACCGTTCCTCATAGACTTCGGATTGGCGTTCAGATCGGAGAGAGCGGAAGACAAAGCCGTAGACATCCACCTATTCAAACAAGTGCTGGAGTCCTCGCACCCGGAAAAAGCCGGAAAAGCATGGAAACAGTTTCTCGACGGCTACAGAGAATACAGTGAAGCGGAAAAAGTTTTAGAACAGCTGAAAGAAGTGGAGAAGAGAGGAAGATACAAGTAAACTAGTCCAGGTTGTAGTTACGCTCGGTAACGTAGAGCGTGGAGTTCGAAGCCTTCTCAGGACACTCATCCACCTGTCTAAGACTAAAGCTTCTTCTGGTTTCGTTAACCAGCTCGCCGCTAAACTTTACAGGGAACTCAAGCCTCTGACCGCCGCCGATCAAGCTTCTACCCTCGTCAACAACATACACGTCAAAATACCTTACAGGCCTGTCTGCTTCCGGCCTGAAAGTATCACAGACCTCCAGGTTCGGAGACTCAAAATCCTTTAGAAGGAAGAAACTGTTACGAACCGAAAAAGTTCCGACCTCCAAGGTCTCACCGGTAAGCGTAACGTTCGAATCCAGCCGAAGCTCTGTCTCCACACCTTCAGAAACCATATCAGCTCCAGCAACCAGCGAAACCGCCACCAACAGGATTCCAACAGTGTAAACCAGCTCATTCCTTGAAACCGAGACTCTCTCCCTTTCAACCAGGTAGCCTAACCCGACAAAAATCAGGGACGAAGCTCCAAAAACCAGTAGAATCGATTCAGACGCCAGCTTGAACTTGAACACAGTGTAAAACACAGCCAACAGGTAGGAAAGCGACGCCAACAGATAAGCTGACGCAGTACCGAACCAGGACTTCACGTAGCTGCCGGACCTGAAAAACGTTACCGCAACCGACAACAGGACCAAAAGCTTGGTAACCGGCGAAAGCCGGAAGATAATCTCCACACCGAAGTACAGAAGCGTTAAAACCGCCATAAAAATACCGAAGCCGAACAGGATACGGGAAGTGTCAAGGAGATCGTCCATACACAACTTATTCAAACAACCGGGTAAAAACTATCCTACAGTGGACACACAGAAACAAGCAGTTCTACTGCTCACCTCCATAACACTCATAGCAGCAGGCAGCCTCCTCGCCATCCACACACTTCCACAGAACACGGGCGAAACAGGAAAAGAACCTGCCAACATAACAATAACCGAAGCCCTGAACAACGCCTCACAGCTCCAGAACCAAACCGTAACACTGGAAGGCAAAGCAGTCGCAGGCCTCACCATGTGCACACAGATAGCATGCAGCGACCAAAACCCGTGCTGCAACACCTGCCAAGCCTCACTCAAACTAACCAACGGAAAAAACTCCATCCAGCTACGTTTCCCTGAAAACGGCGGCTGCTCAGGCAACAACTGCCAGCTCAACTGCACACCGCTCAACCAAGGCGAAAACTACACAGTAACCGGACAAATAAAAACCCGGTACGGACAAACCATCCTAGAAACCAAACACTACCAGAAACAATGAAAAAAACCACTTTACTCCTGATACTAACAGTTCTAACCGGCCTAACAACAGCCGCACCCATCAAACTCAAATCCGGCACAGTAAACCCTGAAAAACAACCAGAACTAGCGACACAGAGCCTCGACCCGAAGACAGACAACCAGTACTTCTTCATACAGTTCAAAAACACGCCAACACAAAAAACACGCAGCAAGCTCCAACAAAAAAACGTCAAACTCCTCAACTACATACCAGAAAACACTTACTACGCCAAAACCAGCTCACCACAAGAAGCACGAAAACTCGACGCAGTAAAACACGTCCTACCGCTCCAAGCAAAACACAAGATCTCACCCTCTGTTCAAGACAACTCCAAACTCCAGACACAGACACAAAGCCAAGACACCGGCCTCAAAGAAATCCAGCTCACCACATTCCCCACAGACAAAAACCGGTTCAAACAAAAACTCCAGAAACACGCCAAAATCCTCCACACACCCAAATACACCAACACCTGGACACTCAAAACCACCTCCACCAACATCACAGACCTCGCCACCCTCCCCCAAACAAAATGGATCACAGAAACACCGCCACCACCAACCACACTCAACGACCAAAGCCGCCAACTCATAGGCGCCAACACCGCCCAACAAACACCATACAACCTCACCGGCAAAGGCTACACCGCAGCAATCTGGGACGGAGGCTGGGCCGGCCTCCACGAAGACCTAAACTACACATTGAACTGGGCGGGAACTAGAAAAACGCTTTACGGTGATTCGTATGGCAGCTACAACCACCACGCAACCCATGTAGCAGGTACTATGGCAGGAGGAGGAATTCTCGATTACACCTACAGAGGGATAGCTCATGACGCTCGTATTACAAGTTACGAATGGCCAGATAATAGTGATGAACTCCTTCAAGAAACTCAAGACTCAGTAAGTAACTACAACTCAATCCTCTCCCAGAATTCATGGGGCTACGGAATTAACGACTCAGATAGTAATAACAATAATGATCACGACATAATGGGAAGCTATACCTTTCTTGCAAAGAAATACGACAATATAACCCATGGAGGAACCAGTATAGACCCTATCACGGTAACTTTCGCAGCAGGCAATGAAGGAAATAACATCAACACGTCGGAAAACACATGGGACTCAAGATATAACACCACCCTACCTCCTGGAGCAACCGCAAAAAACGTAATTACCGTGGGAGCAGTAGACGACTCAGGAGAAATGACCTCATACTCCTCATGGGGGCCAACCGACGACGGAAGAATCAAACCCGACCTGGTAGCAGACGGGGGCTCCTCAACAGGATACATATTCTCAACAGTTCCTTCAAGTCATTCCGCATATCCTTACGGAGGAATGGCAGGAACCTCCATGGCGGCTCCTGCGGTGTCGGGAGCTGTGATTCTTCTGCATGAACAGTTTAACGAGACGTTTGGAAGGGATCCGGCGCCGGCCACGACTAAAGGCGTTTTGATCCATACAGCGGAGGATTTGAACCGGACGGGACCGGACTACATCACCGGCTGGGGACTGGTCAATATAACGGCAGCGGCGGATTACGTGATGAAGAGCGACGACAAGAACCTGATCCAGAAAGGGACGCTGAGCCAGGGAGAGAAAGATACCTACAACCTGGATCTCAGCAGCGGCGGCGTCAACGTAACCCTGGTCTGGAGCGACCATCCTGGAACCCTCTCAACCACTAAAGCATTGATCAACGACCTGGATCTGGTTGTCAAAAACGAGAGCGGTCACAGGTTCTACCCATGGACGCTTAGCTGGGAGAACAGAACCCAGAAAGCCTCAAGAACTCATCAGGATCATAAAAACAATGTGGTGGAGGTTTACATACCTGAAGGAGCCGGCGACGTCACAGTAACCGTCAACGGAACCAACGTCTCAGAACCTACACAGAGCTATTCGCTTATGCTTCCGAAAGCGCGGGACCTGACGCCTAGCATCACAGTTCACTCGCCTGAAAACACGACTTACACCTCCACGGACACTTTAAGCTTCAACATCAGCTCCGACAAAAACCTGAGCAGCGCAAGCTACAGCATTGACGGAAAAGGCAACGTCTCACTAAGAAAGAGCGGAGACTACTGGAACAACTCTCAACACGTAAAAGAAGGATCTCATACTGTAACCTTCTACGCAAACAACAGCGAAGCAGTCAACTCGACCTCTCTAAGCTTCACAGTAGACACGGAAGCACCTTCACTCAATGTTACAAGCCCAGCCAACAACTCAATCATCAACAACCGGTTCAGCCTGAACGCCACCGTCTCCGACTCAGGTACAGGCGTCAAGTACAGAAACTACACTTTCAACCTTGGAACACTGTCCGGAAGCTTTAACGACACAGTAGATCCGCTGGAAAAAAATCTTAACGGCGAGTACACCATTATCTTCGAGGCAGAGGACGGTGCAGGACATGTCAACAGTTCAAAGATATACGTCGACTTCAACACAGCCTCTCCAAACCTGACAGTTCACGAACCGGCTCCAAACTCCTTCCACAGCGGTCAGATGGAGATCAACTACACGACAAGCGACGCCGACAACCTCAGCAAAACCAACCTGACACTGGAAAACGGAACCACTGAGATCCTGTTCAACAAAACGTTCAGCTCAGGACCCGAAAGCTTCCAGAAAAACCTGACAGTCGACACCACCGGTTACAACGACGGAGAGTACAACCTAAGCTTCAAGTCACAGGACAACGACGGCAACTGGACCAACAAAACCCTGAGCGTGACGTTCGACAATACTAAACCGACAATTTACAGCTTTACGCCAGGCAACGGCGCCAACCTCTCCGGAACAGAAAACCTGAACATCTCCGTAACGGAAACCAACCTTGAATCCAAGAACTACATTATTTCAAACGGAACAGAACAAGCTTCCGGCAGCTTAAACGACACCTACAACTTCTCCCGGCTGAACGACGGAGAGTACAATATAACCGTCAACGTCACGGACAAAGCCGGCAACTTCAAAAACAAGACATATCAGGTGACTGTAGACAACACTCCTCCAGCCTTTTCCAACACGACGCCTGGAAGCCCGGTTAAAGGCGAGAAATGGGTGAACGCTTCTCTAAACGACGCGACGACAGGCGTTAACACGTCCAGCTTCCGGCTTTCGAACGGAAGCTTCTCCTACATCGGAGAGATCAACTCGACGTACAACTTCTCGAAGAACGCGTCCGGAGAGTACAACCTGACCTTCAAAGCCACAGACTACGCCGAAAACACTGGAGAGAAAACAGTCACGATGACTATAGACCATCAAAAGCCGAACCTGACGGTTTCCAGCCCTGTCAACAATGCTAACGTCTCCGGCAGCTTCACACCTGACGTAAACGTGTCGGATCTGTCCGGCGTAACGAAAGAGTACCGCTGGTACAGCGATACCGGAAACGTAACGGGTTGGAAAGACGTGACGGAAGCTACAGACACTAAAGCATTGGCGGACGGGAATTACACAGTTGAGTTCCATATCAACGACACGCTCGGCAACCTGGCGCAGCTAAACGTTACAGACGTCAACGTCGACAATACTAAACCCGAACTCAACTTTACAGCTTTCAACGAATCCCAACAGGTTGACGGATGGTGGAAAGATAGTAGAAAGGTACAGGTAGAGTGCAGCGACGCAGGCACAGGAGTAGAGGAAACATTCTTCGGCAGCCATAACTCTACAAACCCGACAAAGAACTTCACCGCCTCAGACAACGGAGAAAACAGTTACAGCTACGGATGCAGAGACTACGCAGGCAACCAAAACAGTTCAACCGTTACTTACAAGATAGACGGCCAGGAACCTGAATTAAGCTCGGCAAAACCTGAAGACGGAGCGACCGTCGACACAAGCTTCACAGCCAAGCTAAGCTTCGGAAACGAGAAAGTCGAGTCCGGCATCAATCAGACAGCGTCCAACTTCTCAGTTTCAGCCGGAGAGATAGACGATGTGGACTGGGACGAGTACAACGCAACCGTAGATGTTTCAGGTCTGTCCGCAGGCAGTTCATTCGAGCTAAGAGGCGAGATAGCCGACAGAGTTGGCCACGTGAACGATAATTTCAAGATAGATTACGAGACAGAGAAAAAAACCTCGAAATCAGGTGGAAGCGGCTCAAAAGGAGGCTCCGGACTGGGCGGAGGAAAAACCCTTGGAAAAGACTCCAAGACAAAGCCCTCATTCAGCAGACAGGACGACACACTCCGAATATCCGGCATAAAGATCCAGAACGGAGAATCCACAAGCTTCAACGTCAAAAACCAGGGAACGTTCACCGAAATGCAGCTCAGAGCCAGCAGCGACAAGACAGTCTCGGTAACCGTCAAGGAAAGAGAGGAAGCGTCGCCAGGCGAACAGACAAAGACCTACAAAAGCTTTGAAATCGATACGAACAAGGAAGTCTCCGCAACAGTGTCCTTCACCGTCCCCAACAACTGGATACAGGAAAATAACGTCCAGGCTGACAGAGTCAATCTCTACCGGATGCATAACGGCTGGAACAAACTGAACACGGAGCATACAGGCGGAAACAGTACTCATGAAAACTACGAGGCGGAACTACCCGGTTTCTCCACGTTCACCATCGCGGCGGACACCAGCTGTATGAAGAGAACGTTTGACGCTGTTAAAAACGATCAATGTAAAACAATGAACCGCTGCAGTGTTCCGAACGGCTGGAAAGAGGTTGAGAGCTGTGAGTCATGGAATGAAAAGGAGAAGCTGAGTGAGATTATCGCCAATCTGTCGGAGAAAGCAGGAAACAAGGAAAAACAGCTGCTTAAAAAGGCTAGAACCGAGTTAAGCGAAGGTAACGTTTCCGGCGCCCGCCAGCTGATCGAAGAAGTACAGCAGAAAGACTCTGAACCAGGCTCAACGCTTCCTGTCCTGCCGATAATCATCGCATTAATCGTTGTGGCGGTTCTAGGCTTCGGAGGCTACAAGTTTTTGGAGTATCAGAGAAAACAGGAGTACATTGAAAGAATGGAAGAGCTGAGAGACAAGGCTTCTGACTCTCGCAGCCTGGAGAAGCTTGAACAGGCGGAGGAAAAGATTAAAGATGGTGAATTCGAGGACGCGGCTGAGGACCTGGAGCATGTCAGAAGCAGAATCGACTACCTGAACTGAATTTAAAAGGTTTCACATCTCTCTTGTTTTCAAGACCGGGAACGTGGAAGCGTGACCGGATCGGTGATACCAATGGCGAAAATGCATTCTGACGGACACGGAAGCTCTGGAAGCTCCAAACCTGTAAACAAGAAGAATCCTCGCTGGGTTGAGTACGGCGAAGACGAGATCAAAGACCTTGTCATCAAGCTCAGAGAGGACGGAAACGACCCCTCACAGATCGGATTAAAACTCAGAGACCAGTACGGAATCCCATCGGTCAAACAAGCTACAGACATGACCGTTACAGAGATCCTGAAGGACGAAGGCTACGAACCGGAGATACCGGAAGACCTGAAAAACCTGGTAGAGAAAGCAGAGAACCTGAAGGAACACCTCGAAGACAATCCCAGCGACCTGGACGCAGAGAGAAACCGGGAGCTCACCAAGGACAAGATCAGGAAGCTAGCCTCATACTACAGAAGCGAAGGCAGAATCCCGGAAGACTGGGAATACGAGGACTAAACAGTTGTCTTTACTTTTTACTGTTGCGGAGACGGATTCAAAAAGTCTTACCACAGTTAAAGCCAGGGCTTACTCTTCTTCCAGAAGCTGCCTGATCTTCCGTAGCTCTGAAAGCATCTGCTGGTCTATACTACTCGATTCATGCTCTCCGGCTTCCATGGCCTGAGGCTTCTTCTCCCTGACCTTTTCCATAACCTTATTCTCTATTTCCTCAAAGTTTTCGACACCGCTGAACTTCATCTCTGCCTGAGGCGTTCCCTTGCCTGCGGTATGAACCTGGACGGCTCCAGCACCTATAAACCTCAGTATAGGGCCCTGACTTGACTCCGCATTCGTTATCCTGTCGTAGGGCACGCTGCTCTGCTTCTTTATCCACACACCTCTCTTGTAATGGATATTCTCATCAGTAAATCTATAGAAAGCGGATTCCTCAAACTTTCCGTTGTACCAAACCATAAAAAGCACCGGCAACGCGAGGAAAAACGTCGTAGCAGCTCCTAACATCGAATCAAGAAAGAAAACAAAACCTGCCACCGGCAAAAGCACTACAACCGAGAAAATAGCCAAGACAATATTCCTATGCCGGGCCATCTGCTCAGGCGAAAACCATTCACCCTCCTCTACCCCGGTACTGTTAACTGAATCACCCATCACTTCAAGCCTAGACTCCAGAAACACTTAAAACCACGTTCCCCTTCTCTCCGCTGTGTCAAACAGCCTCTCTGAACCCGGGGAAAACTCCAGCCAACAGAACAGTTTTAAGCTAAGAGGAAGGAACCATTAAACAGTGATCTTACTTGGTTGACGACATTCTCGAAGAAGCACAGCC
>JBDGSH010000103.1:0-5306 GCA_042217665.1 Candidatus Nanohaloarchaea archaeon | reverse complement strand
AATGCAAGGGCATCGGCTCCAGCTCCGAAGTCATCCGCCACTGGAACCGCTCCGGAGGCCTCTTCGGCGTCCCGCCCGAGAGCTGGCGGGAAGAGAACAGAGGTAAAAATTTCCGAGACTAAACAGTTCGGTATGTCTCCTTCCGAAACAGTAATAGACAGCCTGAACCAGGACGAGGTCGAGATTTTTCGGGGGAAGATGCTCGAGTACTACCGCGAAAAGGGCAGGAACTTTCCCTGGAGAACCACTGACAACGACCTCCATGCACTGGTCGCTGAGATCATGTTACAGCAGACATCTTATTATCAAGTCGAACCGCAGTACAGGAAATTCTGTGAACGGTTTCAAGAACCTCAAGAGGTGTTGGAAGCAGACGATACTGAACTCAGAAGCTTCTTCGATGGGCTCGGCCTTGAAAGCCGTAGCGAGTACGTGAAAGCAGCTGCCGAATTCTTGGCTTCAGAAGATGAGATGACCCAGGAGAACCTTCTCAGTGTGAAAGGCATAGGGCGGTACACAGCAAATGCTTTCCTATCTATCCACCTCGAAAAGCGATACCCGATAGTGGATGGGAACGTCGAAAGGGTGTTCGACGAATACTTCGAAACTGAAGCTTTCTCGACCAGAGATCACTGGAATCTGGCTTGGGAACTGTTACCTCAGAAACAGTACCGCGGCTACAATCTTGGCCTTCTGGACTACGGGGCAGAGCTTTACGGCAAGAACCCTGATTAATTCTTATCGGTGGCCACAGGCTTCTCCTGTTTCTTGCCGTTTACTTCATCTGCTATGAACCTGCATCCATAGAAACCGACGGCGATACGTACCGGCACATCGTCATCCGGCACTTCGAGTTCTCTATCCGAGTTGTCGAGATATACTTCTTCGAACTCGTCCTCCGGGAAATGTTCATCTATGATTTCGCGGAGCTCTTCCAGTGCCTCATGAGGCCCGAGATAATCGGCGTCGCTTCTCCTGGTGTAAATCCTTTGGAACTCCTTTGCATCAGGCAGTCTCGTCTCGAATTCATCCCTCAACCGCTGCCTGAACTCCTCAAACCTGCCTTCGATATCGTGGGAGTCTTCCAAAGAATCAAGCTTCATCTGACCTGATTCTCCACGCCTGATAACAGCCGCGATAGTATCGAGGCTTTCTTGGTCCTCTACCGCGTTTTTGCCGACTCCTTTGTGCAGGATTGCACTCCACTTGACCTCGCCGTCATCGAAGTCCGATCCTTCGTTGGTGAGCGAAGGTCTGAACGCCTTCGTCTTAAGATAAGGTACGTGTCTTGAGAACTTCGAATCCTCACGCCTCTTTCTCGGCTCACGGAAGTCCCGCTCTTTACCGGTCAAGTCGTTCTCTAACTCAGCATCCGGTAGTTCACGGAACTCATCTGGCGTCTCCATGCCCTCCTCTTCAGCGATAGCTTCCGCGATAGCCGATGAAAGCTTAACAGGTACCGCGTTTCCGACCAGTCTGAATTTTTTGGATTCTGTGCTGGCCTCGAACTGGTAAGTCAGCGGGAAGGAGGAGAAACATGCGATTTCTCTCACAGTAGGAAGTCTGAAGTTCTTGTAGTTACCGTCCTCATCTTTTTCGCCACCGAAAATCATGGCTTCTCGGGTGGATGCAGATCGGGTGGCCATCACCGTCCTGCTCGGTGCATCAGTATCCTCCGGGAAGGACATCTTGCCCATGAAACCGTGGTCTTCCTTTAACCTTTTGGCGCGTTTCCACCGGTACTCTTCTACACGGGTATCATAGAAATGATCGGTCAGCTCCGCCTTCGGGACCTTTAAATCGTAGTTGGGGTCTTTTATCGTATCCGGGGCGTCTTCCGGTTTCTGAGGGTCGCCGAGACAGTCGAACACCTCCTGTACTGTCTTCCACTCATCTTCGTCTTTCCTTTTCTTCAGCTCCGGGTAATTACCCGCAATCATCCTTCTCCTGGACTGAGGGGCACCGTAGTCTACGGCGTGGTGGACAGGTTTTTTCTCGATTATCAGGTCCGAGCCTTCACCAGGCAGCTGTAGCTCTTCCCAGGTGTACTTGTCTTTCAGATGGTTGGCGGTCGGCGGAACGTTCTCCATCGCCCAGTACTTAAGATCGCCGTGCTCCATCTTCCAAGCAACGATTCTGAGGAAATGCTCGATAAGATGGAGCCCCTCTGTCTTATCGGCCTTACCTGCTCTGTTACTCCTTGAGAAGTTCTGGCAGGGAGGGCCACCCACGATGATATCTACATCCGGTACATGGTCGTCTATTTCATCTGCTCCCATCTCAGTTATATCCAGCAATTCGTGCTCTGCTTCAGGGTGGTTCTTCCGGTGGGTTTCTATAGCTGGTTCCCAGTAATCTGTAGCATATCTTATCTCGAAACCTTTCTGCCTGAACCCTTCTGATAGCCCTCCTGCGCCGCAAAAGAAGTCCGCTACTGTCAAAGAGTCATCACTCATCGTACGGTATCACCACCTTTAGTTCCAGAACTTATGAATACCCCTCCCACCGACATCCTATGATGAAAACTGTTTTCCAGATTTAAAATTCGAGAGGATGCTGGCGAGTCATGTTTGGCCATTGATTTGCACCTTAAAACCTTAATGACCAGTTGCAGTTTAACCTATAGCCCTAAAAGTTCCGTTAATTCCGTTAGAACAGTTAGAAATCCTTTTGGAGCCTTTTTATGCAACCCTCGGATGACGACATTTTTAACTTCTCAGTGGTTTAAACACAGTATGTCTCATACTCCGATAGGACGGAACGCAAGTCTTGAGGAAATAGAAGAAGCCTGCGATGCTCTCCTATGTAAGACCACTGAAGAGATAAGTGAGGCTATACACGAGAGAACACAGCCCGACCGTGTGCGGTCGAAATCGGCTATAAGCAACTTGATAGAAGAGGATTACTTCGGGATACCGCAGAACAGTTTAGAGGAGCCAGATTTTGAAGAGACAGGGATAGAACTCAAGGTAACGCCGGTTTACCCGAACGATAAAGAGGGAGAGCTCCTACGACCGAAAGAACGTCTGGTAGTATCGCAAGTAAACTACACAGACATAATCGAAGCCGACCACTGGACAGACGTGCCCGCACTGGATAAGAAACTTCACGATGTTCTGCTGATTTGGTACGTCCACTTAGAAGAGGATAGGACAGGTTACCCATTTATCTGGTGGACTATCTGGAATCCAACAGAGGAACAATCAGAAAGGATTCAGGAAGAGTTCGAACTCACAAAAGAGAAAGTTGAAGCAGGGGAAAGATTAAGAACAAAAACAGGAGATTTTCTCGGCACTTGTCCGAGACACAACAGCGACTTCGTCAAGGAGAATCCTGAGGAATCGGAGCCTGGAGCGTTGGTCGGATCTCACCCCACACGCGAGTACGAGCAAAAAAGGGCCTGGCAAATCAAGTCAGCAGGCGTTTTCGATATACTTGCGTCCTCAAGTGGACTCAAGAAGGAGACAAGGGGGAGGGCCACAGGCATCAACAGAGAAAAACTCTGGAAGAAGGCAGAAGAAAGACGAAAATAATTAAAAACGATTCAGGCGGGTTTTAGATATGACCTTCAGAGAGAAAGACTGCGAACCGGATATAGATCCGGACGGGTTTTTTGACGCTCTCTCCAACCAGCCGATGGACTTTCAAGATGCATTAGCCGAACTCATCGACAACTCTATAAGCGCCAGTATAGAAGGCCCGGATTATTTCGAAGAAGACCAGCCAGAAGACATAGCTCCGGAGAACCCGGATCAGAATTTTAGGATACAGATAACTATAATTAGGGATGGTGACACAGTTGAGGTCATAGTAGCGGACTCTGGAGAGGGCATGACTTTTGATTTAATCGACGAACACCTCTTAAGTTCCGGGGACACATCTCAGAGTACGGGAATTCTGAACGAACATGGCTTTGGTCTTAAGAACGCTCTCAGCGTTTTAACAGGTAACAACACCGACTCAGGGTTTAAGATAATATCCAGAGTAGAGGAAAACCCAGATAAAGTCACGATTCTGGATGGTCCTTTTCCAGAAGCTACTCTGAAGGAAAAGGAATACGAGGAATCACGGGAGCTATGGAACGAAGGTACGGAAACTATAGCCGATCCTCGCTTCGGTACAAGGATTCGCTTTGAGACAGACTGGAGCCTCTTCCAGAGCGCTTATCCCAGAGCAGGTTCTTTAGACAAAATATGTTACGGGCTTCGAGAACATCTCGGAGTTATGTACAGGCACTTCCTGAAGACGGAGAGCAATCAGATAGTGTTAAACTGGAGCGAGAAGGGAACCGAAGAAAAGGGGAGCAAGGAAGTAAAACCGATATTCCCTGAATTCCGGGAAGGAGAAGAAGAGTTAGAAGACGGCACCAAAAGAGACTACTATGAAGTCGATAAGCTAAAAGTCAGAGATGAAGATGGTCAACCTCACACAGTGATATATAGAAGAGGCATAGTAGATTGGGATAAGACAAGAGAATCATACAACCACAGCAACCTTGCTATCAACTCTGAAAAAGGTAAATCCCCCTTCAGGATTTATTACAGAAAGAACCAGACGACACAGGGCCTGGATATCGTTTATCTGGGTAGAACGATTAACACATCTCTGATGGAAGAGATTTGGGACCAGATACCTACTGATGGAGAAGGTTTCGACAGCATAACGACGCACAACTCCTACAACTCGTTTGTCGGCGAACTGATTATACTGTCCGAAGACTTCGAAACGGTAAACAACAAAATCGGAATAAATCCTAATTCAGAGCTCTGGAACGACCTCAAGCAAAAGCTAAACGAGAAAGAAGAATTCCATCCGAGGAAAAGAGGCGATGAAGAGGTCGAAAGAGACAAGAAAAAGAGATTAAAGACGCATCTCCAAGATGATGAAACGACCTCTAATGTAACTGAAGAATCAGGAGACACTAAATGGGGAGTTTCGCCTGATTTAGTCCGGGAACTAGAATCTGGAAACGAATACCTTTACGAGCTTAAGCGTGGGAAGGCGAAGCCGAAGACTTCTACCAGTGCATAATGTACTGGGACGCGTATAAGCCCGTTTCAGATGGACTGGAGAAGATTATGCTTGTGGCTGCAGGCTTCAACGATAATCTGAAGAACATGAGAGATTACTGGAATAACGAAAGAGAAGACGTAGACGGAGATTCCTACCAGATAAAGTTCAAGCAGCATGAAGATTACGGAATCGATGAAGACTAATTTCATTCCCCGGTCCAGAGGATGCGGGCCGTGACAGGGAGGTCGTGTTGGTGGGCGGCGGCTTTGCGGTAGATGTCGAGCTGTTTCTGG
>JBDGSH010000102.1:0-7487 GCA_042217665.1 Candidatus Nanohaloarchaea archaeon | reverse complement strand
CATCCAAAGCTGTTTCCCTTCGTTCCCATTCCTCTCTATCTATAGTGTCGTATACCGGTTCTCGGACAGGAGCTTCTCCAGGCTGTTTTTCCACAGTTCTATACGCCTTAACATAAGGAACCTCTGACTCAAGATCATACTCCGAAACCTCGGCCTGGGAAAGACCGGCTATAGCCGGAGCTGAAACTCCCAAAGCTGCAAGATTTTTCATAAAACGTCTTCTACCCATGGTATTAAGCTTGTCTTGATCCATAATAAATCAGCTTAAAGAAACCTTTTGAACAGTTTTATTTAAATTTTAGCCACTATAAATAGTTTTAATCTGTTTTTAGTCGTTTTAGGTAATTAAAAACTGTTAAGACAAAACGTAAATCCTAATTATTAGCTTAAAACTCTGTATGCGTTAACTTGTCCGCTTTGATGTTTGAGACCTTTCTCGTTAAAAAGCTAAACTGAGGCTGTTTATTCATGACAGAGGAAAACTCCGGAACCGGCATGAACAAGTACCAGCTTAAGAAGACGATTAACGAGCTGGAAGATATCAGAGGCAGGAACACCGAACTGGTTTCGCTGTACATTCCCGCGGGCTACGACATGTCAAAGATCTCAGACTTCTTGACCTCGGAGCAAAACGAAGCAGAGAATATTAAATCCAAGCACACCCGGAAAAACGTTCAATCCGCGCTCGACAAGATCGCCAGAAAAGTGCAGGACGAACACGAGACACCTGAAAACGGGGTAGCCTTCTTCGCCGGAAACGTATCCGAACGCGAGGGAAGACCCGAAATCAAGGTCTGGGAAATAGTGCCGCCACAACCCATAGAATCCCGTCACTACCGCTGCGACAAAGAGTTCGTACTGGAACCGCTGAAAGAAATGGTGGTAGACGACCGAGTATACGGCCTAATCGTAATAGATAAAAACAAGGCAGCGATCGGCTACCTCCAAGGCAGCAGCGTAAAAACCGCCTACACCATGGAATCCAACGTTCCAGGAAAGACACGGGCCGGAGGACAGTGCCTGGCTCCTGACACCCTGGTTCAGCTTTCGAATGGAGAGCTGAAAGAAATACAGGATATAGAAGTTGGAGACAGGGTTAAGTCCGCAGATTTTAACTCAATGAGTATGAAGGATTCAGAAGTCACCGACAAATGGGAGAATGAAAAGCAGCTCTACAGAATAGAGACCAAACACCCCAAGATGAGTATAGAAGCCAGTGCCGATCACGAAGTATTTATAAATAACGAAGGAGTAGAGACGAAAAAAGCAGGAGACCTTGAAGAGGGAGAAAAGCTTCTTTTACCGGAAGAATTTGATTCAGACAGTCATGAACCAAAGCTGAATACCGAGAACCTTTATAACTCGTTTAAAATATCCAAAGAAGGCAGAAAAAGGTTGAAAGAGAGAAGAAAGGAGAAAGGTCTTTCTCAACGCGAGCTAGGAAGAAAACTGGGTAAGACTCAAGCCGCAGTCTCCAAACTGGAAAAGGATGAAAGAGATATCAGGAAGAACTTTCTGGAGGATCTGATACAGGAACTGAACCTAGGCAAAAGCTTTCTGCATTCTTACTGCATGGGAAAGAACTTCAATCTCCCCACAGAGCTTGACCCGGAGCTGGCTCAGATACTTGGATACTTCGCAGGAGACGGAAGCTTCGATTCCGAAAGATTAAACTTTCACGAAAAAGACAGAGAAGTGGCAGAGAGATACAGAGAGCTCCTTGAGAAAAAATTTGGTTGTAAAACTTCAGTAAAGTTCCGAGAGGACAAAAACTACTACAGTTTAAGAGCTTTTGGAAAACCGCTGGTAAGACTTCTAAAAAAGGAGTTTCCCGGCCTCCGAAAATCCAGAAACACCGAGTTCCCGGAAAAAATTATGCTGGCCGACGATGAAGTGGTATCAGGATTTATCAGAGGCTTTTACGATGCTGAAGGGCACTGCTCCGAATCAAGAGGCAGAATAGGGATTTCAGCCAACAACAAAAAGTTTATGACACAGCTACAGCAATCCCTGACAAGAATCGGCGTTATATCTTCCCTACAACTCTACGATAACTCAGAGAACCCGTACTCAGACAATACCAGGTACACCGTCAGCATCTCAGACCAGGCCTCAGTTACAGCCTTCAAGAACAAGATAGGCTTTACAGCCGACAGAAAAAAGAAAGAACTGGAAAAAATAGTCGCTGACGAAAACTCAATAAACAGGATCCGTCAGGTCGTATCCCACGGCCCAGCCATAAGAGAAACACTGGAAAAACACGGGAAAACAATGAACGACTTCAAATCAGCAAACACCTACCTACAAGGAAAAAGAGAAATCAGCAAGAAAGCATTCAGAAAAAACCTCGTAGCAAACTCCTCAGGCAACCTCCGAGCAGAACTTGAAGACGAAGTCTCAAAACCTGAACTCCTACCCGCAAAAATAGACTCCATAGAAAAAACCGGAAAATCCAGAACAATAGATATCTCAGTAAAAGCAGGAAACTTCGTGGCAAACGGCCTCATAGTCCACAACTCAGCCCAAAGATTTGCGCGTCTAAGAAAAGAAATGCTTAAATCTTTTCTATCAGAAACAGCAGAAAAAGCTCAGACCGCTTTCCTCGACAAAGCACGGGACGACAAACTTCTCGGCATCGTAATCGGAGGTCCAGGCTTTGTAAAAGACAAACTGGTCGATGAAAACTATCTGCACCAAGAACTCGAAGACAAAATAGTAGCAGTTGAATCACTGGGGCATTCAGGCGAAGGCGCGCTCAAAGAACTGGTAAACAAGGCAGAAGACGCTATAGAAGACTCAGAAGTTGTCAGAGAGAAAAACCTGGTTAACAAGTTCCTCAAAAACCTTAAAGAAGAAAACGGAAAATCAGAATACGGCTTAAAACCCGTCATGAAAGCAATGAAGATGGGAGCGGTCGAAACAGTACTGATATCCGAAACAGTCAACCTATACCAGGCCAAGTACAGATGCCCCAACGACCACGAAAAACAGATCTACGAGGAGAAACCGGATATCGAAGACTTCATTAAATGCGAAGAATGCAGCGAAGAAATGGAACTGGAGTCGATCGCAGACATCGTCGACGTACTAGGCGAAAAAGCCGAAGAAATGAGCTCAGACCTAAAAATAATTTCCACCGACCACGAAGAAGGCCGACGACTCGAAAACATGGGAGGAATCGCCGCAATACTCCGATACCGGATCAGATAACTCAAACCTCGACCACACCAAACTTTCTATCCAGAACCCAGATCAAAAACCCGGCTGCAAACGCTGAAACAATGAAAGCGGGCGAAACGGACAAAAAACCCTGCGAAACAGCTTCACCGACCTGGATCACCGGAGCCCTCAAAGCTCCAAACACCAGACCAACCAGAAAAACAATCGTAATATTCCGACGCAGCTCCAATGCTTTCTCAACCAGAGCAGAAGTCAAAAACAAACCGGCAACACCGCCAGAAACAAAAACAGCAACCGGCACACCCAGCTCAAGAACAGACCCGGTATCCAAAACAAGTACAGCATCAGTAAAACCGGAGATTAACCCGCTCAAATACCTATAAAGACCTAAAATCACCAGCACCAGAGAGCCGGAAATACCGGGCAACACCATCGCGCTCACCGCCAAGGCCCCAGCCACGAACAAAACCGGTAGAGAATGATTAAGCGAACCAGCAGCAACCCCAGAAGCAGCAAAAGAAGCCAAAAAACCGGAAAAAACAGCTAAAGCCTCCCAACGATCACTAACCCCTGTTTCCTTCAACAAAAGCCCTGCAGACACAGCAATTAAACCAAAAAACACTCCATAAGTAGCTACAACAAATTCAGATAACGCAAAATGCATAAAACGCAGCATAGACAGCACAGAAACTACAATCCCGGAACCAAGCAAAACAAGAAACGGAACATCCATATTTTCCAGGTCGCTCCAGGCCTCAGAAAAATCCAAACCCAAAAAACTTTTTAACAGGGAAAAAGACTTTTTTGAAGCGACAGAAGTTAACGCCGAAATCATTCTATCATAAATACCGGTTATCAAAGCTATAGTACCTCCTGAAACACCTGGCACTGAATCAGCAGCACCCATAGCCATACCCTTCAAGAATACAGTCAACCTGTCTCTTAAAGACTGTTTCAACAGCTTCAAACCTCCTCTAGCCAAGTATACTCTCTATTAAGGCGATAAGATTTTGGAAAAACCCAGCACCTCTGTCAACAGCCTGAGAGAAAGCGCTGCCCGAAGAAGAGTTAATCGCAAAGTTAGCTTTATCCGGCAACTCAATCTGTTTCACAGTACCTTCAGAGCCGTTAACCACAGATAAATAGATCGGATAATCATAGATATTCACATTCTCCAGACACGCCCTCATCGCTTCTTTGCTTTCCCTATCACAGGGTTTTAGGTCCATTCTCCTGCTTAAAAGCCTCCACTTCCTTTCATTAGAGCTTACCGAAGGCATCGAATTAAAGCTCCGGTAAACCTTCCACAGAGACCTGTTATTCGCTATATGATTTCTTACAATCAGCTGAGCATAGGCATAACCAAACTCACGATGAGAACTCTGTAAAGGACTCCACCACTTCATAAAGCTGCGGTTTTCCCGGTAGTAGCTCCACAGATCATTGAAACCGCTTTCAGGTGCAACGGTATAAACCAGATCAGACTTATCTCGAGATCTGAACCGCGAGGTCTCACCGAAAAGCTCCGGAGGACCGGCTTTAATCTTTCCCTGTCTGTAAAGCTTCTTTCTCAACAAAAACTCCACGTAATTCGCAGTTCCCTCATCGAAATAACTTGAATTCGTATTATCCCAATACATAACCCTTTCATTCAAACCATGAACAGTTTCATGCGCCAAAACAGGCAGAAAACTATTGTTCAAACCTTTTCTCATTCTGATACTACCTCTAATATACTCTCCGGCACTCCAGTCACTGGAAGTCTTCTCATAGGCCTGATCGCCCATAACCGCTACAGGAAAACGTTGAAACTGTTTCGACAAACCTGTCGTACCGGAAGCAATCCTATACGCCTCACCGGCGCCAGAAACGTTTTCAACGCCAAAAAACTCGTAATTTTTGGTCTCGTAGCCCTCACCGAAATGAAACCGGATGTTAACAGGTCCTTCCCCCTTGAAACGAAACGATTCCTCTGAAAAAGATGTCTGAAAGCCTTTACCTACACTTCCTGATATCAGATCAGTTACATTAACCTCACCGTACGTGGTACGGTTTTTAAAACTTGGAAGCGAGATCTTCCTGCGAAAAAGGCCTTTATAAACTTTCTCTGGGTCTCTATGAATCACATAATCGATTTCAACGATTTCAGTCTTTCTGGCCGCGCCTCTGTTCGTCTCAATACTGATCTTCGAACCGTTAACACTGTAATCCGTTATTCTGCCTTGAGAATCCTCGATATTGACGATCTCGGCGTCCTCCGGTTTCTGCCAGTTCAGCCTCCAGTAAGAAACAGGACAGGTCTCCCTGCATTCAAGCTGCACCGTAGCATTAACCTCCACCTGCTCATAACCGCTCTCAATCTCGTACTTCACAACCCCGGCGACAGAACCCGCCAAAAGAAGCGTCGATACAACAGCTACCAGCTTCTTCATGACCAACTCTGCGCACCGCACAAATAAAATATCAGCCCACCCAAAAAGAGATATATGGCAATACTCTCCGACCGAGACCTCAAAGAAATAATAAAAGAAAAAAACGCGGTACAGGTGGAAAAAGGACCCGAAATAAACTACGAAAACCAGCTAGGACCATCCTCAATGGACCTCAGACTCGGCTACGAATTCGGCGTACTGGAAACACGCAAACTCTCCTGCATAGACACCAAAAAAATGGAAGAATACTCAGACCTCAAAAAAAGCAAAAAAACAACACCAGAAGAAGGCATGGTCGTCCACCCCGGCGAATTCGTGCTCGGATCCACACTCGAAAAACTCAAAGTACCCTCAAACATGGTCGCCCGCATAGAAGGCAGAAGCAGCTACGCACGCCTAGGCCTCATACCCCACGCAGCCGCAGGATTCGTCGACCCAGGATTCGAAGGCCAGATCACACTCGAAATCCAAAACCTCGGAAACGTACCAATCACAATCTACCCCGAAGACAGAATCTGCCAGGTCGTATTCGAAACAATGACAAACGAAGCCGAAAACCCATACGGCGACAAAAAAGACTCCAAATATATGAATCAACAAGGCGCAACCGCCTCACGCCTCGACAAAGAACACAGAAACTAGAAAAAATGACAGACCTTACCACGATCGAAAAAATAGACAAAGACCCGGTAAAATCCAAGAACGTAGAAATAGTAGAAAGAAAAGGATTAGGACACCCCGACTCCATCGCAGACGGCATCGCAGAAGCAGTATCACGAAAACTCTGCCAGGAATACAGGAAACGAGTAGGAAAAGTCCTCCACCACAACACTGACGAAGTACAGATAGTCGCCGGCAAATCAAAACCCGAACTAGGCGGCGGAGAACAAGAAAAACCCATCTACATTCTCCTGACAGGCAGAGCCACCAGAAAGTTCAAGGGAGAAAAAATACCGGTCGACAAACTCGCCGTAGACGCAGCCAGGAACTACATAAAACAAAACTTCAAACAGCTCTCCCCAGAACACATAGAGTTCGACTCACGTATAGGAGAAACCTCAACAGACCTCAAAGCAGTATTCGACGACGAAACAGCTCCAAAATCCAACGACACAAGCTACGGAGTCGGCCACGCACCTCTCTCAGACACAGAAAAAATAGCCAAAAACCTGGAACCAGTTATAAGAGAAAAACTGGAAGCAGCGGGCGAAGATATCAAAATAATGGCCTACAGAAAAAAAGACAAGATAAACATTACCTTAGCAGTCGCAGCAATATCCTCAAAACTGGAAAACCTGGAAGAATACACTCAATTCAAAAAACAGGTAGAAAAAACAGCCAGAGCAGAAGCAAAAAAACACACAGACCGGAAAATCAATCTAGAAGTCAACACAGCTGACAGAAAAGACAAAAACGAGGTTTACCTAACCGTCACAGGTACATCCGCCGAAATGGGAGACGACGGTTCAGTAGGACGAGGAAATAGAGTCAACGGATTAATTACCCCTGAAAGGTCGATGAGCATGGAAGCCTCATCCGGAAAAAACCCTGTAACACACGTGGGCAAAATATACAACCTCCTAGCCCACAAAATCTCGCGAAAAATCTTTGAAGAAACAGGCAGCTACGCAGAGACCAAGATACTATCACAGATCGGCAAACCGATCGACCAGCCACAGACCATAAACGTTCAAACCGAATCAAACGACACAGAAACAGTAAAACAAATAATCAATCGAGAACTCGACAACATAAACCGTATAACAGAGAAAACTATCGAAGGAGAGCTAAAAACGTTCTAGGAGACAAATATGAAGCCTGTCGACTCACACTGCCACCTATACTTCGACCGCTTCAACGACGACAGAGAAGAAG
>JBDGSH010000101.1:0-4234 GCA_042217665.1 Candidatus Nanohaloarchaea archaeon | reverse complement strand
TACCTCTTCCTGAGAATCGGCATCTTCTATTTTCTCCAAGAACTGAGAATTCAGTCCCATTAATTCAGCGTAGACAAAATCGCCGCCACCATTCCAGTTCTCTACAGGAGAAACGCCAGTTGACTCTCCATCCAGCACATTATTCAAGCGAACGACAGGATCACTCTCCCCGTACTCTAATTGTTCAACTCCAATATATTTTCTCCCCATTTTGTGTGCGACAGCTGCTGTAGTGCCAGAACCTAAAAAGAAGTCCATAACTCTATCTTCTTTATCAGTACTCATTTTGATTAGTCGTCTAAGGAGCCTCTCAGGTTTCTTACCTTTATTGAGCGTTACCCGTCCTTCTGATGAGATACCATTCCAAGAAATATCATCCCAGAAGTTTGTGAGAACCTTTGCATGTGTTTTTTGGCCTTCAACCTTCTCTACCCTGTTTTTATAGAAGGTCAGCTTCCTTTTGTCTTTGACATAGATATTTTCATGACCCTCTCTTTCTACCTCAAATATTCGATCAGGTTCGTCCTTTGATCTATCATAAGCTTCCTGAGTTGTTTTCCCTACAGAATCATAATTTATTGCAGTTCTCTGAAACACCTTATTGGCGTTTTCTAACGCATAATCTGCCATCTCCTCTTTGAAGCCGCCTTTCATCTGTTCTCTTGCTTCATCAGCACTAGAGAAACCTAACTGTTCCGCTACATACTCATCGAAGTCTTTTACTTCCCAGTTCTGAGGTTCAGCCTGATCCTTATTCACCACTATCTTGTTGTACATCTCGTCGTACTCAGCCTCAGTATATTGAGTATTGTATTCAAACTCCTCCTTATCTTTCGCGTACATGAGTATATAATCTGTAACGTTTACAGGAGTTGGATTTATCGTCTTGTGTCCCGCTGCCGAGCTTCTCTTAACTGTAATTGTTATCAGATGGTTCTCTCGTCCGAAAACTTCGTCCATTAAAGTATTCAGATAATGGAGTTCATTGTCATCTATTTGTACAAAAATTACAGCGTCATTAGACATCAGTTCCCTTGTAATCTCCAATCTATTCTTCATGAAAGTCAACCATGTTGAATGATTGAATGAATCATTATACTCGAAATCATCACTATCAGTATTATAAGGAGGGTCAATGTAAACCATGTCAATTGAGTCTCTGTATCTCTTCTTTAGGCTGTGAAGAGCCAAAAGGTTGTTTCCTCTAATGAATAGGTTGTCATCTTCAGAAATTTCTTCTACTTCTTTTTCTCCATCTTCTGTATATCTTTTGAAGTTGGTCAGGACCTTTGGATCAAGTAGTTTATCGACTTGATCTGGTGCGAGTGTTGTGTTCCAGAATTTTTCTTTTCTGTCTTCGTCTTCTTTGGTCTGTCCGCCTTGTAGTACGCAGTCTTTGTATGGCCATGCTAGTTCTACATCTTTCTTTTCTCTGTAATATTCGTCTCCTGTTTTGAGACCTACTTTGTTTTTGAACTGTGTATAGGAATCTTCGAGGAATTGTTTATTGTTCACGAATTCGACGAATTTTTCTTTGTCGAATACATAGTTGTCTCCTGCTTCTGTGAAGAAATGGTCCTTAAGTCTTTCATTGGATAGTAATAGTCCAATTAGTTCTTCATCTGACTTATTTGCTTGTTCTATTGTTCTGTTTCGTGAGAATTCTCCGTCTACATGGATTTTTTCGTATTCAGAAACTGTATCTTTTAATTCGCTCATCAAGTTTTCCATAAGTTTAGAACCTTACACTAAGGTATGAGAAGGTTATGTTTAAAGCAGTTATGAGGCGTTAAAATCAGTCTAGATTAGATTTTAATTCGCTGTATCTTTCCTCATTAAGATAGAGTCCCGCTACCGTCATGTTGCCTGGAGGAGTTACTGGTTCATCAAGAAGCTCTAAGTTATCTAGTTCTAGAACAAGCATTTCCTTACCGCTTCGACCTCTAACGTAATCGTCAAATTCTTCTTCAGTCTGCATCAATCGGTCTCCGTATTCATCTCTTACTTCTGATGGCTTTGCATTCTTTGAGGTAGTGATATCTGCCTTAGCGATTATCTTCCGCTCTCCTTCTTCACCAGTAGCATAGAGATACAACTCCGTTCCCGGCTCGGCTTGTCGTCTGCTAAATTTGGCAAAAACGTCTCTGTCTTCTTCTACGGCTCTTTTGATAATTTCCGAGTAGAGTGGGAATATTAGGCCTTTATAATCTGTCATGTATTATCACTAATTTTCTTTGTTCATAAATACTCTGGCAAACTTGATTTACCAGTAATCAGACTGTGGTCCTGGCCAGACTTTTTTGGTTGTTTCTGCAAGTTTTCTTCCTCTCTCTTCTATAGTGTCTTCATTCCATTCGTCCTCCCAGTTATCCACTAATTCTTGGTTAAGTCGGAGGACGGTGTGTTCTTCGATTGCCTGTTTTTTGTCCTCCCATCCAGAGTTGGAAACGGATGGATTAAGTTCGTCGGTCAGAACTGTTAGGTTACCGATAGTGTTCTTTATTTCATCTCTTTCCATCGTTTCTACTTCTCGTGGTTTTTCACCTGGAAGTTCCCAATTTCGCTCCCATTTCTGTGGCATTATATGTTCTATCTCCAGGTTCTGAGAGATTTCTAATGTTTCGCTCTTTCCAGTGTTTCTTAGTTCTTTCTCCAGTGCTCTGAAAACCATTCTCAGTCTTCTCTGATTTATCCTGCTCCAGTACTGCTCTTCGACCATTGACTGTTCCAGTTTCTGATCTTCTGGCCAGTAATCACTATCGCCTTCTTTTTCACTGAAGAAATCGAAAACCTCTTGATCAATCTTCTCAGGGTCGCTATTCTGTAGCTTCTCTAAGAGGTCTAAGAATATTTTGTTGTAGTTCTTTGTGGTTTCTCTGCAAAGCATTCTTCTGATAAGCCAGCTCTCGATGATCTCAACCGATTTCTCTCTTTTCTCTTCCGGTATCGATTCATTTCCATACATCCAAAGCATTACTGGTAGAGGTGTTGTCGTGTCCATGATGTCAATTCTCTCTAAGAACTTGCCCTTGACATCGTTGGAATAGGGTTCTGAGAAATCTTCGTATACGTCTGCGTAGTGATCGATATCTTGGAGAACTTCCTTGATGGACTGATCAGTGCTTTTCAGGAATTTCCTGAATTCCGGGAAGAGTTTCTTCGCTCTTATCTGGTCTGCCGTCCTCATTGTCAGCCAGTGCATGATGAAGACGTTGATTCTTGGACGCTCTAATCGGCCCTGTACAACTTCTTCTCTCCAGTACTCTTCATCAAACTGTTTCCAGTATTTCTCGTGAAGCTTCTCTTGGGAGAAATCTTCATATTTTGCTTCTCTTAACAGGTAGTTCTTAATCAAATCTCCAGCGAGTAGTGGCGTTCCACGGGCATTAAGAGTCTCAAATATAACTTGTGAGTCATCTTCCTCATCAAGATCTATGACCACCATCTTTACTTTTTCGTACAGTGTGTCAGTTAATACCTCTAATTTCTGATCTGTTTCACCCTTTTCTACCCATTTTTCAATCTCTTTAGAGAAGAATTGATAGCATTCAATTATAGAATGTTCCTCTTCACTCCAATCATCTTTCTTGCCATTTAATACTTCCAAGAAGGCCTCTTGGTCAGGCTCAATTGGCCGGACTTTTATTTCCTGTTCCTCTTTTTCAACTAAATCTTCATTATTATACATCAAATTTTCCAGATAATTCGATTGCTTATCATCACCGTGCTTATTCGCTACATTATAAGCCGCCGACATCAGAATCTGTAGGGTCATTAATCTCTGCTGTCCGTCAATTATTTCTCTAGTTTCCAATTTACTTGTCTTATTAGTTAACTGGTCAAGCACAATGGCTCCTAAAAATAAAGGTGAAGCCTCCTTATCCGTTTTCTCAATATTTATGAGGTCTTTCTCAACTACCTGAGTTAAATCATTCCAAAGCATCTTCCAATGTTCTTCTTCGCTCCAGACATATTGTCTCTGGAATGTAGGTACTACGTATCTAGCATCTTTTCCGAAAATCTGCTGTAAATTTAAGGTATCAGCATCCATATTACTGATAATCTATCCTTGTTACTAAATAATTTATCAAATATTCAGAAAATCAAGCAGAGGACTCTATTTTCAAGTCCTCTGGTTCCAGACCTTGTTCCTCTGCCACGAGCTTTCTAGCCTCCGCATTGATCCTGTCGTCTGTTACTTTGGTTTCGTTTTCGATGATGTTTTCCTAGATCT
>JBDGSH010000100.1:0-1148 GCA_042217665.1 Candidatus Nanohaloarchaea archaeon | reverse complement strand
CTTAAGTATTACTGAGAAGTATTACCTATGACTACCGTGACTGAGAAAGGCCAGGTCACTATTCCGAAGAGAATACGTGAGAGAGCGGGTATTGATCCGGGAGACGATCTGGAGTTTGTGCTGGAGGACGGCGAGTTGAAGGTTAGGAAGAATGTAAGCGAGAATCCTTTCAGCGATTGGAGCGGCAGCCTCGAAACCGGTAAATCAACCAAAGAGATAATGGAGGAGCTCCGCGGTGAAGACCGTAGTTGACACAAACGTCTTGATCTCCCTGCTTAACTCAGAGGACTCCAACAACGAGGAATCAGAACAACTTTTAGGCAAGCTTAACAGAGAGGGAAGCCTCTTCATCAACCCGGTCGTCTACAGCGAGCTAGCAGTATACTTCGACTCCAGAAAAAAACTTGAAAACTTTCTGAACGACACCGGACTGAAGATAGAAGCTCTTAACCGTCAGGCATGTTTCACAGCAGGAGAAAAGTTCTCAGAATACCTGAACAACCGCAGCAACGACTTCCAATGCCCGGAATGCGGAGAGAAAAACCGGGTAGAATGCGGAAACTGCGGCGAAAATCTAAATCGTAGACAGCATATTGCGTCAGACTTCCTCATAGGAAGCCACGCCCAGGAACAGGCAGATAGGCTGGCGAGCTTTGACACAGGATTCCACAAGGAATACTTTAAAGAACTCAAGACAGTACCAGAGACATGAGCCAGAAAGGAGAAATCGAGGAAGCCAGAAAAATTATCGCGGAAGGAGGCCTCGTGATCTTCCCAACCGAAACCGCATACGGTATAGCAGCCGACGCAACCAGTCCAGAAGCGGTCGACAAGGTCTACAAAGCGAAGCAAAGACCTCGCAGCAAAGGCCTGACCACGATAGTCTCATCTCTCAGCCAGGCGGAACGGTACGCGGAGCTTTCAGACAAGGAGAAAAAGCTGGCGGAAAAATTCATGCCCGGACCACTGACACTGGTAACGGAGAAGAAAGAACCGGTTCCGGACAACCTGAACGAAAACTTTGTCTTCAGGATCTCATCCTCAAAACTGGCGAGAGAACTGGCTTCTGAAACACCGATAACCGCCACAAGCGCCAACATCGCCGGAAAAGAAACATCCTACAGCGTTGACGTTATCTCCAAGAAACT
>JBDGSH010000010.1:0-2650 GCA_042217665.1 Candidatus Nanohaloarchaea archaeon | reverse complement strand
CAGGTTTTTGGATCATTCCGCCGGCTTCCGCCTCTTCCCAGAACTTTTCCGACCACTCCGAGTTAAGCTTGCCCAGTAGAAGCTTATCTTTGTTTTCTGCTTGTTTCCACTGCTTTACACCGTTCCAGTAGATGTGGTGCCGTAGCGCTTGACGGTTACGTACCAACAGGTCGAAAGCCCGTTCTCTGGACGCTCCCAGATCGGTTAACTCGTCTACAACTCTCTGGAACTCTTCTCGGAAGTTTTCGGTTCCGTGGATCTTGTATGCCGCAATCAGACGGAGGTGGTAGTCGAACCGTTTGTTATCGGAGATCTTTCCTGTTTCAAGCTCCCGGAAGACTGCGCCGCCTTCCTCTGTAGAGTCGTAGAAAGGTGTGAAAACACCCAGAAACGGCGGTAAACCGGTTTTTTCTGAGGCTTTGTAGCCGTTTACCGCTCTGGCAACATGAAATGTTTCATGTGTTGCTAAGGTCTGTGCTTCTTCTCTGCTGTACCGTCTTTCGCCGTTTTCTCCTTCTGCCACGATCAGTTTTCGGTCTCCTGGCAGGTTCTGGCAGCCTGAGACTTTACGTGTCTCTACATCGTAGGAAATACCTAAACTTTTGATCTCCTGCTGAAACAGCTTTTTGACGTCTTCAGCGTCCAGTTTTTTTGTTTCTTCGCCCGGTTCCAGCTCCTGGATTTTTTCCCTTGATTTTTTATACTGTTTTTTGTCTATCATCGGCCAGATTTTCTCTGAACATTTTCTCCAGGTTTCTTCGTTGTGAATGTTTTCCGCCAGCTCCAGTCTAAGCTTTATCTCTTCTATCGACTGCTTTAAGAACTTCTGGAACTCTTCCGCTGTCACGGTCTCAGCGTTATATTCTTCCATTGTAGAGCTGTCAATCTTCTTTACTCCCTGTTCTGCCTGGTTAAGCAGTTTTAAAAACTGTTCCTGGTTGTATTCCAGCTCTGAAAACTCCAGTTCCGGCTTGTAGTCTTCGTTGCGCAGGAACCGCTGTTTTTCTGTCTGTCTGTTGTCTATCTTGGGTTCCAGCAGCCTTATCAGGTTTGTGGACTGTTTTATGAACCGGAAGAGTGCTTCTACCGGCCGGTCTTCGGGGACGTTGATGGGTTTGCCCGCTACAATCTTGTTCTCAAGCTGTTTTTCGTTTGAGATCATGTGGAACCGTGGTAATCGAACTTATTTGAATCTGGAGGTAGAGACTAGTTTGTATGGAAAATCTGGCTGTTCTCTGGGATGCGTCCGTTTCAGATACTGAGGGAGATCCTTTCGATAAGGAAGGTGTAGAAGAAGCCTATCAGTTTTTCTCGAAAGAGGCGGAGTCTAGAGACTTGCAGCTTTATCTAGCTAACTATAAATGGTATAAAGGCGGAGAATTGGAGAAAGCCTATGTTTTGGAGGACGGCAAGTGGCGTGTTGAGACAGATGTAGCTGTTGATATTGTTTTCGACAAGTTTGTGTTTAACGAGGAGACAAAAAAGCTGAAGAAGCAGATTGATCGGGAGAAAGAGATTTTGAACAGCCCTGAGCTGGAGGAAATCTGTAAGGACAAGCTTTTAAGCTTTAAACGGTTTCCTGAGCTTGTTCCAGAAACAGGTAATGCTGAGAGGTCCAGAGTTAAACGTTTTCTGGAGGAGGACGGTAAAGCGGTTTTGAAACCTCGTTTTGACTGGGGCGGCCAAGGTGTGAAGGTTATTGAGTCGTTAGAGGGTTTTGAAGGAGGTGAGGAGCTGGTTCAAAGGTTTATTGACTCTTCCTCCGGTATTGAAGAGCTTGGTATTGAAGGCGTTCACGACCTGCGTTTCCTGGTGTTGAACGGTGAGGTTCAGAGAGTGCTTTTGAGAACGCCGGACGAAGGCTTTATCAGCAATGTTAACCGTGGAGGCAGCCTTCAAAAAGTTGAAGCCGGTAAAGTTCCGGAGAGGGCGTTTGAGGTTGTTGAAAAAGTTGATCATGAATTAAAAAGTGTTGGAGACCGTTTTTACTCCGTTGACCTTATTTTCGATGAGAATGGGCGTCCATGGGTTTTGGAGCTGAACTCTAAGCCGGCTTTGGCGTTTTGGAACGATGAGGAGATCGCTGAGTGGAAGAAACCGGTTATCAGGCAGCTTGTACGTGTTTTATCAGGTTAGCTTTTCTTTTTGTCCATAGCGCGGTCATGCAGTCTTTCAACCATTCTGAGTATTACGTCTTCTCCTACTAGCTGGTTCATTTCTTCGCTGATTCCGAAGGAGCCGTTGACTTCTAAAACGAAGTTTCCCTCGTCTATATTGATTATGTCGGTTCCGCAGATATCGAATCCTAGAGCGCGGCCTGATTTCCTGGCTAGCTGCTTTATTTCCTGGTTTAAATCTGCTTTCTGTCTTTTTCCTCCTTCTGAGATGTTTGAACGCCAGTCATCGCCTTTACTGCATCTCTGGTAGGCTGTAACGTAGTCTCCTATAATTATAACTCGGTTGTCGGTACCTTCGTGTTCTTTGTATTCTTGGAGGCAGATTTCCTGTTCGAACGATTTCATTGTGTCCATTACCGGTTTTAATTCTTTTTCTGATGTTGCTCTCATTACTCCTTGGCCTCCGCCGCCTTGTACGGTTTTCATTATTACAGGGTAGCCTAGTTTCTCCGCTGCTTCTACTGCGACTTCCG
>JBDGSH010000001.1:0-3318 GCA_042217665.1 Candidatus Nanohaloarchaea archaeon | reverse complement strand
ATGGAGATTAAAGAAGAGGAGTACGCCTACCCGGTTGAAGCGCTTGAAGTCCTTGAAGACAAGGATGAGGAAAGCCTGACACACGAACAGAAAGTCGCGTTCGAAAATCTTTCCCGCCACACAAAGGTACGGGACGTTGAAACCCTGAACGAGCTTTTCGAAGAGTTCATGGAGATCGACTCCCTGAAAGAAAAACACGTATACAAGCTTCTGGAAGTCGTCCCCAAACATGAATCAACTGTCAGATCAGTATTCTCCAAAGAAAGGGTCAAGCTGGAAGATGAAGAAGTAGAGCAGATACTGGAGCTCTGCCGGTCGATCGAAACCAAGTAACGTTTTCTTTTTAACGTTCTAACAAAAACTATTTCATACCTCTAAGAGGATTAGATACTATGGCCGACGGAAAAGACGAAAACTTGAAAGTTCTGGACTTCCTGGAACACGGAAGAGCAGACGAGAAAGACGAACCAGTAGCACAGGGCATCGGAACAGAAAACTACACGCTCTTAGAGGTCGTGATGCGAGAGGACCAGAGACCGAAAGGCGGCGAAGAACTCTACATAGGCGAAGGAGACCGTCCCAAAGTCAAATACATAAAACAAAAACTCGACTTCGACCAGCTAACCGGTACAGCACAGAGCGAACTCAAATACGTACTAGACGCGCTTATAACAGAAAAAGAAGACGAATTCGTGGACTTCTTCAACAACGCAACACCCGTAACACCCAGAAGACACGCATTCGAACTCCTGCCAGGCGTAGGAAGCAAACACATGCAGAACCTGCTCGACGAACGAGAAAAACAGGAGTTCCAGAGCTTCGAAGACATCAAAGAACGGGTATCAAGCCTTCCAGAACCCAAGAAACTTGTTAAAGACAGAATCATGAACGAGCTGAAAGGAGAAACCAAGAGAAAACTTTTCACCTCCTAAAAACCTTTTTCTCAGCCAGATGATCGACCAGCGAAAAAAGCTTCAACAGCTAGGAATACAGCCACAGCAAGGCCAAAACTTCCTCAACTCGGAAACCATAATCCAGGCACTGGTAAACGCCGGAGAAATCGAAGGAAAAACAGTTCTGGAGATCGGCGCCGGCACAGGCAGCATAACACAGAAACTCAAACACCAAGCAGACAAAGTAATCGCGTTAGAGACCGACGGAAAACTCTACGATTATTTAGACAGAGAAGTTTCAGCAGAAAACGTAGAGATCCGCAGAGAAAGCTTCCTGGACTACGAGATACCGGAAGAAGTCGACAGATGTGTCTCCAACATACCGTTCCAGATCAGCTCTGAAGCGATCGAAAAACTGGGGAAAAACCAGATACAGTCCGCATTACTTGTCCAGGAAGAACTGGCGGACAAAATAGTGGCAAAACCCGGCGACAAACTGTACAACGAGTTCACAGTGCTTGTCAACTACTACTTTATACCTGTCAAGCTTCAAACCGTCTCCTCCCGCAACTACTACCCGGAACCGGAAGTGAATACTGCTATTCTCAAGCTCTACCCGAACAAACAGCGTCACGGAATCAAGGATGAAGAAAAATTCTTCAAACTGGTTAAAGCAGTATTTACAAACAAGAGAAAGAAACTGAGGAACGCCTTCGTCGACTCACGCCACATACTCGGGATAAAGAAAGAAGAGGCCAAAGAGATCAGAGACGAGATACCTGAATCAGAGAAACGGGTCAACCGGCTGGAGATACAGCATCTTAAAAACACGCTCGAATTTCTTGAAGAAGAAAACATTCTCTGAAACCCGGTTCACTGAACTTTCAGAAAAGTACCCCAGAATATAAATCTGGCGAACCCCAGAAACTATTATGCCGAAATGGATTTTTGTCACAGGAGGGGTTCTCTCAGGTCTAGGTAAAGGCCTGGTATCAGCCAGCGTATCAAAACTTCTACAGCAGAGAAATCTGGAGCCAGTACCGATCAAATGCGACGGCTACCTGAACGTTGACCCTGGCACAATGAACCCCCACGAACACGGCGAAGTATTCGTCCTAGAAGACGGAACAGAAGTAGACATGGACTTCGGCCACTACGAACGCTTCCTAGAGGTCAAAGGCAAAGGAAACTGGAACCTGACCTCAGGCAAAATATTCCAGGACGTTATACAGAAAGAGCGGGACGGAGAATACCTGGGAAAAACCGTTCAGATGGTTCCACACGTCACAGACCAGATAAAAGAAGAATGGTTAAAAGTCGCGGAAGAGGAAGACGCAGACATCGTCGCAATAGAAATCGGCGGAACAGTAGGCGACCTAGAAAACATGCTTTACCTGGAAACCGTAAGACAGATGAGAAACGAGCTACCGGACAAAGACACATTCCTAATACATACAACGCTCGTACCATACCTTGAAACGACAGGAGAACAGAAAACAAAGCCGACACAGCACTCAGTCAAAGAACTGAGAGAACTAGGCTTGGCGCCGGACATGATAGTCGGTAGAAGCGACGAAGCACTGGAAGAATCCGCTGAATCAAAGATCTCGCTGTTCTGCGATGTAGAGGAGGAGGCAGTAGTCTCCGATCCCAACATCGACTCCGTCTACCGACTCCCTCTGCTTTTCGAGAACCAGGACGTCGACGATTTTATAGCGGACAAGATGCAGCTACCGGAGAAAAAACAGGATATGACAGAGTGGAGGAAACGCGTGGAAAACCTTCAGAAAGACTCGGTAGCGAAGATAGCGATCTGCGGAAAGTACATGGACATGGAAGATTCTTATGCGTCCGTCGAAGAAGCATTGAAGCATTCAGCCGCGGAGCTAGGAGGATCCGTCGAAATAAAGTACTTTGGAACCGAGAATCTGGCGCCTGAGAAACTTGAAGAGTTCGACGGCGTTATAGTTCCGGGAGGATTCGGTTCACGCGGCGTAGAAGGCAAGATAGAAGCTATCAAGCACTGCAGAGAAAGCGATATTCCGTTACTTGGACTATGCTACGGCCTCCAGTTAATGGTTGTAGAGTACGCCAGAAACGTTCTCGGCCTAGAAGCCGCCTCCGAGGAATGGGATCAGGACGCGGAACACCAGGTCATCGCCCAACTACCCGAACAGGAAGACATCGACGCGATGGGAGGAACCATGCGGCTCGGAGCCTACACCGCCCGACTTGAGGGACAGGTAGCGGAGATCTACGGCTCAGAAACCGCCACAGAACGACACAGACACCGGTATGAAGTCAACCCGGAGTACCATCAACAGCTGGAGGAGAACGGGTTGAAGATCTCAGGAAAGATGGAGAACCAGGACATCGCCGAGTTCATCGAGCTACCGGAAAACAAGTTCTTCATCGGCACCCAGGC